>PBOL01000027.1 GCA_002725315.1 Methanobacteriota archaeon
TATGATGACGAGGGAAGAGACTCTCGACGCAGGAGCGGAGAACAGTGGCGCCTGAGTCTTCAATGGTGAGGGGCAGATGGTCCAGCCAGCACAGCTGGCTGAAGCAGACTTCGGCACCATTGGAACAGTGCGCATCGTGCCGGGTCTGGTTGGCGGGCTGTGACACAGCAGGAAACCACCCACGGAACTACGTAAACCCCCGCTGGGGACTCTTCAGCGGGGGCCAAATAACAGAATAGAAAATGAGTTGAGAAGATGAACATATCAATAATCGGGACTGGGGGCATTGGCTCTAACCTTGTCAGAAGCATAGCACCGGCAATTTCCACCGGCTCTCTAGTGGAGTCTATAGGGGGAGTCAAGCTGATGCTATTCGACTCTGATATGGTCGAGGAGAAAAATCTGCGTCTTGGTCAGAGGTTCGACCATGGTGACCTAGGTCTATCCAAGGTCGAGGCTATCAAGCGATCGATATTGGGATTCCAAGGTGAGAATCTGGATATAGAAGCTCACGAACATGACATCAGAGCCCGGAGTGACATCCCGGATTCGGATATCGTAATTGTTTGTGTGGACAACATGGCAGCCAGGAATGTCGTGCACTCGATGGCAGTTCCATGGTTGGATCTACGTTGCTCCGGAGATGGATACATAGCAATTGACCACAGAGTAGATGGTTCTGTTATTTCCAGTCTCTCGAATGACTCGGGAAATTCACATTCATGTCAACTCGAAGGCTGGGAGTCCGGATTCATACAAGCGGGATTCCTAGCCGCTGCTGCTCATGGATACCAATGGCTGATTTCCATGATGAGAAAGCAGAGCGGTCACAAGGCTGTACTACCGGAACCCAGATCGACCAGCGTAACTTTCGGAACTCTGGGAAGGCTGCCCGTAAAGGAGGTCGTATGAATGAGAGAATTGCCGCTTTCACCAAATCCTCCGGTCGAGGAGATACTGCATCCCCCAGAGCATGTGAAAATCGCTATCGAGAATGGTGCACACTCTTCAATGGTCATCCGTGAAACTATAGCCGCACTAGCGAAACAGGAGAGGTACGAGGAGCTCTGGCAAATTGCCGATGGGATGTCAAAGGAGGTGAGCGTGCTTGAAGATGCTAGGGGCAGAGTTTGGGTGGATGTTGGTACAAAGAGCAGAGTCAGGCTCTCCCCAGCTCAGGATTCAGTGATCCCATACAGGCTCTGGCTTCACACTCACCCGCATGATGCATATGCAAGCCAAACAGATCGAGAGACTTTGGCTTGCTGCTCAATGATTCTACAGGAAGCAATAGTTCTCGGTCATGACCACATGGTGAGACTTCAGAGGATGACTCCGGGACTCGGTAATTCTCTCGAAGAAGAAGGACCACTCTCAACATGGACCTCGGACAAAGAAATAATCCTCTATTCCAAACAAAGGGAGGTATCCGATGGCAGATAAGCTAGAGCAAGCAACTGAGAGGCTTAGGAAGCTGGCAGAAGGAGTTGAGGAAGGGGCTAGAGGGATACCGATCCCATCGATGATTGAGGCTGTGGTGGGACCAGGCTACGACGAAGAGCTGGAGGTATTGGTAACCTCGGCACTCAGCGCCAATTCAAACGGGATGAGCCTGGACGATATTGCCAATGGAATCCTGTCATTAGAGGATTGGAGATTCACCCATTCTTGACTACTGAAGAAGTACGCTTGCGACTTTGAAACGTATCATTAAATACCACCCATGTCACAACAAAGTTGGCCACAGCCGGGAGCGTATCAGCGCCTAGCGGAGAGGCCCCTTATCGGGAAATGTGCATTCTTAATCGGCTTGATTCGGTAACGTTCAATAGCCGTGAGTGAGCCCGGTCGAATCCCCCGTTTGGGAAGGAGAAAATTGGCATTTTGTTTTGTAGCAAAAGAAAAGGAAGTGATGGGAAAATGGATTCAAATGAAGGTAGAGATGACGGTCCTAAAGAGGACGGAAATTGTGTAATTTGTGGTTATCACGGACTGGAAGAAGACACGTATCTAGGAGAGGTTGTATGCCCAAGTTGTGGCTGTGTTAACGAAGAACGAATTATTGACACAGACGGTGCAGAGCTATCCAGAGGTGAAGAGCCTCAGAACAGCCCCACAAGGAAACTTGGCTCCGGGGCAATCAAGGGAAAGGATCGTTCTGCTAGGAAGCTTGAGGAGACTAGGAAGAAGGTGGATCGGGAGAGATCGACTTTCCTTAGCGAAGTAGAGGAACTGGTAGANAATACAGTAGAGGGTGAGAGGACCCGGCAAGAGGTTAAGAGCCTGATAAGGGATCTCGAAGATGACGTTGAAGAGACCTCTATTGCAGAGAACCGAAAGAAGAGACAAGGGCTAAAGGACCTCAAGGGAGGAGAAAGGAGAGCCTACAGGCAAAGGCTGTATGTAGCTGGAGCAATGAAGGCTCTGAACGATTTGGGCAGACCAAATGAAGCACCGCAGGTTGCTGAAAGATGGGGGATAAACCATTCCGACCTGATGGACGTGTCTAAGATGTTCAAGAAGATACTTGCGCGGAGAGACTGCAGAGACGAAGTTAACGAGGACGAGTGGATGGTTCAGAGGGCAGCATTGCTGCAATACAACCTGGATAAAATCAGGCAATTCTTCGCCCAGACCGATGGCTGGGAAATAGCCAACGAAGTATACGACCGGGCGATTCAGATTCTGAAGGGCCAGAACGAGCCTTTTCCACCCGACGAGCACTGTGACAGGAGGATTGTAGGAAATTTCTGCAACATGGTTGAGCACAGGGCAGCCTGGGAGGCGTTCGTTATCGCGATGAAGGAGATGGGAATTTCTGACTCCAAGGTCAGAGTCCTAAGGAGCTCTCTTCCACTTTCATCCACAAAGAACTTCACCGAGAGGCGTTCCAAAGCTTTGTCCGAAGGCGGAGAAGAAGAGTGATTTACGGAATGTGCTGATCGGACCCAGGTAGAAGAGCGGCNGTACCCGGGTTCACCCTTTCGAACATGCTCCAAAGCGGTGCCGCAATGACTCTGATTCGGTCATTCACGACCAATCTGGGCTCAAGCATCCCGGCTATCTCTTCGACATCGTTCCCTAGATCTGCCTCACCGGTTCCTGTCCTGATGTATATTCTCTGGGTCTCCCTGACACCCTCTTCGATTCTGTCCCTAATCCAACCAGACGCCTGGAGCATTCGATACATGACACGNCGATCTCCCATGTTGTATGTCCTGAAGGTGGTCTCGCANTCATCGAATGAGACGTTAGGTGGGCCTCCGTTCCTGTTCATCGCAGTGAATGTCATTCTGGAGCCAAGAGGCATTCGAAGTAGGACGCTCCAAAGACGAGGGAACGATTCGGTGCATCTCGACTGGGTTCTAGCGATTCTATTGTTAGCCAGTTGGTACCTCAGCTCCTCGGCACGGTTGTGGGCTGCGACATCTGGATCCAGTGCCTGCCTAGGTCTATGCCTTCTGATATGCGATCTAAGGGTGTCGATGTGCCTCTGACTAGACAGGTCATCCAGCAAAGAGAGGACGATGGTCCCTATCGCATCACCAATCACTAGGCGCCTTAGNGCAGGAGTCTCAACTATGCATATCGCTCGTTCGCGGAATGCCATCCTCTGACGGAACGCAGCCCATCCGTTTCCATGAGGTTGCGGGGGGTTNGGNCCGCCAGTTATCGGGGTGACGATGAACCTAGTCGCATGCCCTCCAATTCCAGGTCTAACTGCGTATTGGAGGCCACTAGTNCCACGAACGTGTATCTCTGTTGAGTCGTCGTTGATCTTCGCCCTCTGGTTTGCCTCCAGCACGTTTCTTAGGAAGTTTATTCCATTCACATTCTTTCCTTCTATCACCCTCATAGGGGTATCTGCAAAGATATGCTGCTGAAGAGTTCGGGCCTTTCGGTGATCGTCATGATCTGGTGGGCTTAGCACCCATGTGACNATCCTAGACCATACCTTTGGGCAGCTGTCTAGTTCAAGCCTCTTCCATCCACTGTTCCTTCTAACCCTAAGTTGGAGCCTTCCACGATGTATTGTGAGGGTNGGGGGGACCTTTAGGTCTTCATCTGGGGGCTCTCTAGTCCAATCCATGCTGACCTGAGAGTTGTCCCACCGACTAAGCCACTCCGTATCCTTGAACATCCACTTCTGTGCCCTAGGAGTCCTACTTCCAGGTATCCTGTGCCTCTGGAGCATTTCCATTATCCTGTACTCCTGCATGGAGCCTGTGGAGATTATCAGAGATGCGGGGTGGAAGAGAGGTGAAGTCTCTGGGGAACCGCCCATTTCTGTGACTAGTTTTGTGCATGCAAGATCGATCGACCTAAGCAATTGCTTCCAGTTCACCATCCTTGAAATCTTGGGATGCCTGGAAAGGACCTTCATCAGTCCCCGATAGGGGACCTTGCAAGGCCGACCGTCTAGGTAGAAGTGCCCATTGGCATGGCAGAGGTGGCTTCCGTCGGGAAGAAGCCCTCCGCGGGCTAGCCTTCGCAAGACCTCTTCATGCTGGGAGCCTACTGGCCTGTTTGAGATCACCCTGTCGATGTCGTCCTCAGAAATATCCCATTCCGGTGTTGGTGAAGATATCCTTTCCTGTTGGCCGGGTCCTTTCGTGAATGCCCAATCGGACTCGTCTGACCGCATCGACCTGATTCTAGACCATATCTGTGAGGGCCTTAGACCCGGGTTCCCAAGTTGGTTCCTAACTTCGTGGATCGTATCCTCNTCTTGGACTAGTCCTACGTTCTGTCCAGTGATTTGAGGAGAGAGTAGGGAGCAGACCTGGCACATCTCCAGGTTTCTCTGCACTTCGACTTTGCAGCATTCACACTTTCGTTCTTTGTCTTCATTCATCCGATCTCACCNTCTCCCATTGAGTTTCTTGTGATGTTTTCGAATAGTTCCTCGATTGATTCAGCATGCCACCTAATCATATCTTCAGTTGGCATTTCGGGATCTATATCTGCGAACATATCTGGCTCNGGCTCNGGCTCTGGCTCGGGCTCTGGCTCGGGCTCTGGCTCGTACCCTGGGTCGTACCCTGGGTCGTACTCTGGGTCGTGATCCTCCATATCCNCCCACATCTCATAGTGGCCCTCTACCATTGCCCACCATTCGTCTAGATCACCCACCTCGTAGTTCTCATTGACGTGCTCGCAAGAAGAGAGGAGGACGTTTAGAGTGAATATCTGATTCCTGGAAGTGATGTCGTTCCTCAAAGCAAGCACGTAGGAAGCGCAGATGTCTCCAGCACAGAGGTTCTTGGATGCAGAAATCTGGTTTGGGTCGATGCAAAGTGGGATGTGAGCATGCGTATCTCCTATGTGGATGGAGCTGGGGAGTGCGAAAACCGAGAATTTTCCTGAGTGCTCTGACGCGTTAATTACGTAGACAATTCCGGATTCCCCCAATACCATNATCCCTGTATTCTCATCATTCAGATGCTTTACTGGTAGGTTAGTCGAGTAGATTCCNAGAGAGTCAATGGTGCCTCTGAGAAAACGAGCCGACCTCTCCTGCTGAACTGTTGGCCTCCATTCCGAATCACGCGANTCCCATACCCAGTAGATGCTGTTCGAGAGGTTGGAGCCCTCGTGCCCACTAGGATATAGGATTGAGTTAACCAGAACCCGCCATACCTTCACGTCCACGACGACCGGGATTGTTGTCGGTTTTCCCGACCTAAGTACGATTAGCTGTAGCCTTCCTCTTTCTACCACCAACCTAGGATGGATCCTCAGTGAAAATAGCCGAGAGAAATCCTTGCTGTCNGATTTGCGAATTATCTCACTCCAAGCCTCAGCGGCCAGCCCTCCAAATTCCGAAATCAGCGATATTGAGCCTCTGGCGATGCTGCCAAGNGATTTCTCAGATGTTGCCTTCCTACCGGAAAGTAATGCGATTAGCGAAATGAAAGGTGGCGGATTTACTCCCCTAAACTCAATATCCATCGAAGGTTCAGGGACATCAATTCCATGCCAAGCGTTTCTACTGAGCCATGAGGGCCATGCACGATCCGGCAAGTTTGAAAAGTCCCTGCAACAACAACTGAGAGCAATTAGGAAGTGCTTCCAAGACCTGATTGCTGTAACCCTGTGGGGACTTGATAGCCACTCGCTAATATCTAGCATTGGCAATGGACCNTCAATCATTATCCCATCTATGGANATTCTGCTATCTGGATCTACCTCTAGAGTACAGTCCGGAAGAGAGTACTGGCCTCTGGGGACATAACCGTTTATCTTGATGAAATTGGCTAAATTCTCCCACTCAGAGGAGAGGCTTTTCGAGATTTTTCGGTTTGGACCCCTCGAAGACCTAAATCCAGGTGGCAAGCAGTATTCTTCGGTTGCACCTGCAAGGCTCAACATCTTCTGTTGGTCACTTAGGCCCCTCGCAGGCTCGATGAATGAATTGACAGATTCTCTTTCTNTCGAGTCCGGTCTCTGCGAGTGATGGAGNCCGAAGAATGGCTCTTCTAGACTCTGGCAACCAGCACACTTCTCGAATCCATCTGGAGAATCTGCACCGCACCACCCGCTGCATGAAGACGGCATGTCTAGTAGATGGGATTCGGGGGTATTTGAAGGNACCAAAATCAGGCATAGTTTTGTGGTGTCGACAAGCCCTCAAGATACTCTGACACCATTTTACCGAGTTTTGCCTGATCTCCCTCCCTGTGGAGTNCGACCCTCATTGAAGAAGCGCCCGAAAGGCCCTTCGTGAATGAGACAGCATGCCGCTTCAGGTTCTTGTTTCTCTCNTCCCCATATACCTCTTCACAGAGTTCGAGATACCTATTCCAGCACCAATGGCGAGCCACCGANTCATCNTCCAAACCCCATGGTGGAGGGTCGGTTTCCCAACCAAGGTCTCTCTTAATTTCGTAGAATATCGTTGGACGCCCGATTGCTCCTCTTCCAATCATCAGCCCATCTGCTCCCGTGGCTTGCAGGCAATCCTTTGCNGATCTTGCATCCACGACATCCCCATTTGCGACTACTGGAATCTGGACGGCATCAGCAATCTCTCTAATTTGCGACCAGTCTGCATCCCCNGAGTAGCGTTGCCTCAGTGTCCTACCGTGAACGCAAATCCTCTCCACGCCTTCTGCCTCTAATCTTCTGCATATCTCCAGGGCGGTGTTTGGCCCCGAACCAGTTCCAAGCCTCATTTTCACTGTGATGGGGACTCTGGCAACCTCAATGCACCTGCTGACCATCTCGACTACCCGGTCCGGATCTCTAAGCAGGGCTGCCCCAGCATCGTTTCGGCAGACCTTGGGGGCTGGGCAACCGAAGTTTATGTCAATAGCGTCAGCCCTGTCCTGCAGCATCTCCACAGTTTGAACCATTTCTTCGATGATGCCACCAAAAATCTGCGGAATGAATGGANACTCCCTCGGATCAGTCTCAACTTTGAGCCAAGAATACGTATTCCTACGGGTTAGTCCAGAGGCAGCAGTGAACTCTGTCACGGTAAAGTCTGCACCACATTCCCTGGCCAGAATCCTGTACGCTAGATCGGTAACACCGGCCATCGGCGCTAGGAAGAGGGGCTTCNCCTTGCTACTCACGGCTATCGCCCATATGTGCTATGATATGAGTTCGTCGAGGGGTCAGAAGGTTGATTCCCAATCTGCAACTTCCTCGGCCAGTTCCCACTCCATGTCATTCTTCACGGTGCCATCGGACTTCAGCATCTCTCGTGCGAGCAGCCAGTATACCAGGGCTAGTGACCGGCGTCCCTTGTTATTTGCCGGGAGGGCCAGGTCAACGTTCCTCAGCCGATTGTTGGCNTCGCAAATCGCGACCACNGGGAGGCCTGACTTGACGGCTTCTGAAAGTGCCTGCGAGTCTGCTGCTGGGTCTGTTACTAGAATGACCTCTGGCTCCATGTATGTCCTGAGACGGGGATTAGTAAGTGTTCCAGGTATGAAGCGGCCTACTATGTGTCTTGCTCCTATGGACTGAGAGAATTTCCTAGCCGGCCTTTGTCCGTATTGACGTGCGCTTACTACCAGAATACGATCTGAATCGTAATTTGAGAGGAAGTTTGCGACAACTCGAATCCTGGCATCTGTCTGGTTCACGTCAATTAGATGTAGGCCGCTACTGTCTTGCTGTATGTGATCCAAGAACCCTCGCATGTCAGCCGACTTCTGGTTNGTACCAATGTGAACGGCATGACGCTCATACACGTCGTACGGAACAAGGGGTGCCATGCCTTCCGCCATTATGTTTCCTCAGCAGCGCGGCGACCTACCAGTGATTCATAAGCGCTACGCAGGCGATTGAAGTCTGAAATCTCAGTCTTCCAGCTCGGAAAGGAAGGTGCACTCACCATCGTCGTGAGCCTGGGGGAAGTGAACGCATGGCTTTGTAATGGTGGCATATAGGTCAAAGTGATCGTGGAATGATAGTTGTTCTATGGGAGCAGTCATGCCGTATCCACGGGCTTCTACCTCTAGTGTCCATGACCCTTCGATGAAGTCTGACTCCAGATCGGTCCACTCAAACCTCTCTAAGGGGTAATCCTGCGTGGCTCTTACTTCCCAGAATGGATCGCCTCCGGAAGACTGGGTCCCGGGTGCCCAGAGCCGGGCTTCGACATAGCGCAGCTCGTTGGTCTCGTTCCCCACGAATTCCTCTATGGTGCTTGAGTATGGGAACTGGGCTCTGAAGTTTATTACCAGTTTTGAAACGGTTTCGTCGAAGACTAGTTTGGTCTCGTTCTCGTACAGGACCGAGTTTAGTTCCGCACCGGTGTCGAAGGTCTCCGACCATCCGACTGTAACGTCTTCGGAGGTGTGCTCCGGAGCATCCCGCCAACTTTCCATAATCTCCCTCTGTAGTGTAAGTGCCAGACAGCCGCTTGAAAGCGTGGATAGCACCATTATGGATACCAGAGAGAGGGCGCTCCGCGCTCGGTTCATGGCCCTCCGAGGCATCGGGACGTCTTCAACTCGCTTGCTAATTGGTGCCTCTCGGTACTCATAGGGAACGTCAGCGCAGATGCTCAGTGGCCCTTCGTCGTCATTGAGGCAGCACGTAGGAAGGGNGCATAGGAATGAATGTTCTGCGATTGCCTAGAATCCCATGCCGCCCATGCCGCCCATGCCGCCGCCCATGTCTGGCATGGCAGGCGTGTCTTCCTTCTGTTCCGGATCGTCAGCGATCAGTGTCTCGGTTGTCAGGACCATGCCGGCGATTGAGCCAGCAGACTGCAGTGCGTTCCTAGTGACCTTGGCNGGATCTAGTATTCCTGCTCCGATCATGTCGACGTACTCTCCCGTTCTGGCGTTGTATCCGTAGTTCTCATCGTCGCTAGACAGTATCTTTGCGATAACAGCGTCCCCATCCGCTCCTGCATTCTCAGAAATCTGCCTGGTTGGTGCTTCCAGTGCCTCGTATACCAGATTGATTCCCACGGCTCGATCTCCCTTGGCGGACGAGGCTAGGTCCTTCAGACACTCGCGAGAGCGGAGAAGGGTCACCCCTCCACCAGCTACAACTCCCTCCGCCATGGCTGCCCTAGTTGCATTCAGGGCGTCATCTACTCGCGCCTTGGTCTCCTTGACCTCTGTCTCTGTTGCTGCTCCTATCTTGAGAACAGCAACTCCTCCGGTTAGCTTACCGACCCTCTTCTCNATCTTCTCTCTGTCCCACTTACTGGTGGCTAGTTTGGCCTGGCCACGAAGTAGCTCGGCGCGCTCTTCTGTTGCCTTTGCATCGCCACCTCCGCCTACTATCGTGGTCTTACTCTTGCCCACAATTACTCGGTCTGCGCTTCCAAGGCTGGTTGGGCCCTGTGCCTTCAGGTCTGCTCCCTGATCCTTGAAAAGTGGTTTAGCACCAGTCAGAACTGCAATATCCTCGAGTTGCTCCGAAATCTCATCCCCGAATCCTGGAGCCTTGACTGCGACTGCCTTTACGACCTTGCTTACCACGTTTAGTACGAGAGTAGCCAGTGCCTCNCCCTCGATGTCCTTGGCAACAATCAGAAGTGGCCTCTTCTGCTGAACACTTGCCTCCAGTGATGGAAGTAGATCCTGGGCCGAGTTGATTGTGTGATCGGTCAGCAATACAAGGGGACTCTCGTGAACAGCCTCTCTCTTCTCTCGATCAGTTATCATATATGGGCTGACGTATCCCTTGTTGAACTCCATACCCTCGACAACATTGAGGGAAGTCTCGATTGACTTGGCCTCTTCGACTGTGATTACGCCTTCTCTTCCAACAGCGTCTACTGCGTCAGCAATTAGTGAGCCTATCTCGTCGTCGTTGTTTGAGGCAATTGTCGCAACCTGCTTAATCGTCTCTCCTGTCTCGACTGGGACAGCTCGCTCCTTCAGGGACTCCACTACAGCCTCGATGGCTGCGTCGAATCCGGCCTTTAGTTCGACTGGACTTGATCCAGACTCCATATTCTCTAGTCCATGGTGGCAAAGGCTCTGAGCCAAGATAGAGGCAGTTGAGGTCCCATCCCCTGCGTTGTCCTGTGTCTTCGAGGCTACTTCCTTCACCAGTTTGGCACCCATGTCAGCGAACGGGTCACCCAATTCGATGTCCTTTGCAATTGTCACGCCATCGTTGATGATCGATGGGCTGCCCCAAGACTTCTCGAGTACTACGGTCCTAGCAGCCGGTCCGAGGGTAACTTTGATCGCATTTGCCACAGTGTCAATTCCTTCAAGCAGCTTTTCTCTAGCCTCTGCACCGTAAATTATCTTCTTCGCGCCCAACTTAATCACTCCATTACCTTAGCCTGGATGTCCTCTTCCTGGATTAACAGGTAATCCATCCCCATCCACTCAATCTTTGTTCCGCTATACTGCCGGTAGATGACCCGGTCTCCTTCTGAGACNCTTTCAGCGTCTGGTCCCACGGCCTCAACTAGGCCCACGTTCATCTTCTCCCGGGCCTCTTCGGGCAATAGAAGGCCTGAATCGGTCTTCTCCGGGGCGTTCTCCATTGCTAGCAATACCATTTCTCCAATCGGTTCTATTCCTATTCCCATAAAGAGCAACTCCTTATTTGCAAGGCTCGCAATTTCAGGTCTATTTTAAACCAAACGAAACCAGTCCGTCACGTCAAAAACCGATTATTGGCGAGTCACTCTTCCTCATCGGTGCGGATAATTAGACTCGAAGAGTAATCGAAGATTAGGGGGGATGCGAGGATTAGCAGTATTGTCAATGTGAGATAGTTCCATGTGTTGCTTGTCACGGAAGCGTGGTTTCCAGAGGTTAGGAGCTTGATTGCCCCTATCCATGGTATCTCCGAGGAGGCTACTCCAACAATCCAATCTTCCTTGATCGGGAGGACGGGGTTGCCTGAGCTATCAACAAGACCACTGCCCCTTCCCTGGGAGTTGGCCGACGGCTGATCNATCATGCAGCCGTTATTGTCTCCAGCGGTAAGGAATCCCTCGTTTGGAGGGATCCACTTTTCAATTTCCATCTTTTGTGTCCCGCCATGGTATCTACAATCGATGTCAAGAGTCANGGACACGTTCTCGACATTCACTAGTGTCGTTCCTGGAACATCCCAACCACCAGATGAGTTGGCTTTGACCTCCAGAAGCGCGCGATGAATCACCGGAGTCTCAGAGCCGCCGTTTTTCTTGTAGATGATCACATCTCCGGGCATCCCATGGGACTCGTAGCCGAAGTTCTCGTTCCCGAATTGTGTGGCCTCGACGAAGGTCACAACTTCGGTCCTATCCATATTCATCACAAGAACCAGGTCCCCGGGATCTATTGATCCCACTGAACCGTCCTCATCGTGCATCATTGACTTCGACTCCACNACCACCATGGGGGGGAAGGTTCCCGTTGCTAGCCACATTGAGCTGAGTATCAAAACTACAAGACCACCGGCCAGCACAGCCTCACGAGCCAGCCAACCGTAACCTGAATCGCTTGGCCCGGGGGAGATGGGTGGTTGGATGGGAGCCTCCGAGGACACCTCATTCCTCCTCTACGGAGTTCGAGTCTGCCTCTGGTTCTTGCTCGCTTGTCTTAGAAGAAAGTGAAGCATACCGCTTTGGAATTTTTATTCCCAGTTCCTCATACCTTCCCTTCAGCATAGCCTGATACGATGGTCCNAGCAAGTCAGCAGCCGTCTCCGCCTCTTTTCTCAGCCTCATTACCTCCGCACGTGAGTCCAATTGCAGGATCTCCCTAAGTTCGTCCTTCTTCCCATAGAAATAGAAGAACTCGGGAGCCACGATGAACAGTGCGACAGAACCGCCCACGAGCCCTATCCACACCANGGGGATTAGATTCTCGTTGCCGTCCTCCCTGAGATTTGTTACTCCGTCCATGAAGAAAAGGAGGAGGAAGCAATAGAGGAGAACTGCGAATGAGAAAGCNGTCATGATTGTGTATGCCTGGAAGTGAATGTCCTTCTTGGAACGCCACCAAGCCCTCAATGGGTTCGTCTTCTTCTTCGCCGCTCGCGCCATGCCTACCGACTCCCGCGCCGCACTCATACAGTTAGTGCCTTTCGTTGGATGGTTTTCCCATTGAGAGTATGTTTTTGACATTATTTTATGACTGGTCGCAGCGCAATCAATATTCACGGCCTCTTGCAGCAAGCAACGTGCTGATTGGGCTGACGGGAAGGAACGCCTCTGGAAAATCCACCCTTGTTGAGTGGTTCTCAGCAAANGGACTGAGNAGTGTTTCGTGTTCCGATTCGATTCGCACTTGGCTGCATGACCAAGGAATGGAGTCGACCAGAGAGGCTCTAATCGAAGGNGGNAGGGAGCTTAGGAGGAACGGAGGCCCGGGGGTTCTTGCTGAGATGCTCTTGGAAATCCTTGACGGTGGGGATGCGGTTGTTGATTCGATTAGGACTCCAGCAGAAGTCGAGGCCCTTCGTGAAAGGGGGGACTTCACTCTAATCGAGGTCAGGGCCAACGAGGATTCTAGATGGGAGAGGATGGTCGGAAGAGGGAGAGCTGGTGATCCAACAGAGAAGAGCTCCTTCCTATCNCAGGAGGCAGAAGAGTCCCATGCCAAGGACGAGTCTGGNCAGGCCCTGGTAGCCACTGGACTGATGGCTGATATCCGTATTGACAATGATGGAACTATGGAGGAGCTCGTGTCGAAGCTTGAGGAAATCTGGGAAGATATTGCNTAGGCCTCTCTTACTTTGATCCCGGCTTCCTTCATCATGCCCATAGCGATGTCGAAGTCGTCCTTCCAGCGATCCGGGATGTCGAGATCCTTGGGGTAGACGACTTCATTCACGCCTGCCTGAATNAGCGAACGTGTGCATCTAGAGCATGGTGGCCAGGTTACGTATGCGGAATTGCCCTTCAGTGATACCCCTATTCTTGCAGCNTGCATAATTGCATTCTCCTCAGCATGGCAAATCAATGGGTACTTCTGATCCCTGTCTTCTAGTCTGTCCGAGTCGTCCTCTATCCCCCTGGGGAATCCGTTGAACCCAGTAGACCTGATCTCCCTATCCTCTCCAACCACAACGCAGCCTACCTTGGTAGAGGGGTCCTTGCTCCACCCGGAGATGTGCTTGGCGAGTTCGAGAAATCGCCTATCCCACTTATCGCTCACGAAGCACGTGTCAGGTGACTGGGTAATCATACTTCGGTTTGTCATCTAGGTGGATGAACTGCGAGNGACTCCCAGAGGTCAGATTGATCTCTGATTATCGATTCGGCAAATATGCTTCCGACNAGGTACACGCTACCTGTGACATATACCATGCATCCGTTGGCAGAGGCTATCCTAGCAGCCNCATCCATGGCATCGAAATTNTCTCGAATTACCTCNACAGAGTCATCATCGAGGAATTCTGATGCAATGTCCTCGACCGATTCAGTCGGATTCCTCCCCCCATCAACCCTAGTCACAATCGTATGTACCCTGCTTGCAGAGTGACGGAGAGGTTCGATCGAAGAGGATAGGTCTCCCTTCTGGGTCATACCGATAACCAGNACGTGCTCTTCTTCTGAGATTTGAGCGAAGTCATGTGCGATGCTCTCCTCATTGTGAGNAGCACTGAGTCTGCACTCAACTCCTGACCACGTAAGGTACTCATTCGTCCGCCCGGGCCAACTCACAGTCGCCTCGGCAGCATTCCATCCTAGTTTCCTCCCTATCTCCTTGGAGAACTCTCTGGCTATTGACTGGGCGTCGACTTCCTCAAAGTCACACCACTCCACGTCATTCCCTCCCACTGACTCGATGGCAGTCCTGACCTCCGGTTGTTCATGGTGGAGGCATAGCAGAGGAATGCCATCTCGATGTATTCCGGCCTTCTCCGAGGCGATTTCACCTAGTGTTTCGCCAAGGACCTCGGTGTGATCCATGGAGATGGTCGTTATCGCGCACATGTCAGCATCGACTAGCCTAGTTGAGTCTAGACGGCCACCCAGTCCCGTCTCTACAATCGCCCTGTCAACCTTGGCCTCGGAGAAGGCCAGCATAGAGGCGAGGAAAGTCGTCTCAAAGTAGGTAGGTCTGATCTTTGGTTCGATCTCACTTGCCTTGCGAACTAGCCCTAGGAATCGGTCAAAGTCATCTGGAAGCACTGGTGTGCCATCCACCCTTGCCCTCTCTTCCACGGTTACGAGGTGGGGTGATGTGAATAGGCCGATCAACTGGCCGTTCCTGGCCCCGAGAGATGACAAATGGGCGCAGAGCGAACCCTTGCCGTTTGTTCCGGCTACGTGGACACTGGGGAAGTCCCGCTCAGGGTTCCCAAGACGGTCTAGCATCTCTGCGCAGGAAGAGAGTCCGAGCCTCATCCCGGACCCTATTCTTCCCTCCAGCCAATACCTGATTTCGGACTCGCCGGTAGAGGGCATGGCTGGGTCAAGGTGAAATGCGCCTTGAAGGTCGTGGAAGCGTGGCGGATTCCGAGCTAGACGAAATCCTGGATGCGGTTCTCGACCAATGGCAATCCATGGCTGGCATGGCTGCGATGTTCACGGCCTCGATTTTGTTCGGAGTATTCATCCAGCCATTCTACAACTTCGAAGAAATGAGGGCCTTCGGAGAAGAGGGGGCGACAGAGGCCAGATACGTACTACTGGAGCTAGCGATGATTTTCGTATTCACTATCGCCATCATATGGCTTGCCAGGAAGGGCCTAGATATGCTGATCAAAGGAATTGTGTTCCTTGCGCTTTGGTACAGCCTGTTCATGGCAATCGGCCCGATTATCGCGATTCTGATGTGGATCACTAGCCTAAGTAGTTCTGGCCTCTGGTTAGTCGCAACCTTTGTGACATCGGTATCAATGATGTACACCCTCCATAAGTTCCCCGAGTGGTACGTGGTTAACGCAGTGGGGTTACTCGTTGGGTCGGGCGTTATAGTGATGCTAGGGATCGCCTTCGTTCCAGTATTGATAATCTTCTTCATGGTTCTAGCAGCTGTATACGACCACTGGGCGGTGAACAAGAGCAAGCACATGCTGGAGCTGGCGGACACCATGATCGGACTGAAGCTTCCCGTGCTACTGGTAGCGCCCAAGAGCACCAGCTACACGTTCTTGGAGCAGGAGGGAAACGTAATGGAGCAATCTGAGAAGATGGGAGGGGCCACCGCCCCGGTGGAACAAGATGTCGAGGCGGGGACACCAAGACCCAGGGGAAGGGATGCCCTGTTCATGGGCCTAGGTGACGTTATTTTCCCCGGAATGCTGGTGATATCTGCCATCACTTTCCTTCCCGACTACGGGCCGGTTGTGTTCGACTTCTGGGGAGAGCCGAGTGAGCAGATCCACCTTGGAGCGATGCTGGTTGGGATGGGGACTCTACTAGGTGGACTGGTCGGATACGCCGCCTTGATGACGCAGGTGGCCAGGGGCAAGCCTCAGGCTGGCCTCCCCCTACTCAATGGTGGGAGCATCCTAGGATACCTCATTTCCGGAGCAGTATTCATCGGTATAGACGAACTATGGCAGGACATCTCGTTCTTCTGATTAATTCCCAATGAGTTGAAGTTCGGAAGCGGTGCCAGGGGGGTCGATAGCGATGCTTGACATGTCGATGTTCAGGGACCATGCGGACGTGATTCGCTCCGACCACGACCGAAGGGGGATTCCGCACGACTCCATTGACGAGGTCATTAGGCTGGATGGAGAATGGCGCAAGTCTCGATACGAAGCGGATCAGCTTAGGAAGGAGAGGAACGACGCAGCAAGGGGGATTGCAGAGGCCAAGAAGTCGGGGGACGAGGCTGCTGCAAATGCCATCCTATCGGAGGTAGCAGACATAGGAGCAAAGATTGACGAGCTTGCAGCCTACTCTGACGAGTGTCTTTTGAAGAGAGATTCCCTTAGGATGGGAATACCCAATATCCTGCATGAAGACGTCCCAGTTGGTGAAGACGACCAGAAGAACACACTACACAGCCTTCACGGCGAGAAGCCGGAGTTTGGGTTTGAGCCACGGAACCACAATGACCTGATAGACATGAATGGCTGGGTCGACCAGGCCAGAGGTGCAAAGGTAGCGGGAAGCCGCTTCTACTTCATGCAGGGTGATCTGGCTCGCTTGGAGATGGCACTGCAGCAATATGGTGCCGATTTCCTAATGGACAGGGGTTACACCCTGGTTCAGCCTCCTCTGATGATGAACCGCGAGGCGTACGAGGGAGTAACTGACCTGAGCGACTTCGAGACCGTGATGTATGGGATCGATCCCGACAAGTACTACCTGATCGCGACTAGCGAGCATCCCCTAACTGCAATGAGGATGGATGAGATAATCGAGCCCTCCGAGTTACCGATCAAGATCGTTGGAGTCTCGCCATGCTTCAGGAGGGAGGTCGGAGCCCATGGGCTTTCTGATAGGGGAATCTGGAGGGTTCACCAATTCACCAAGGTCGAGCAGATAGTCATCTGCAAACCCGATGACTCATGGGATCACCATGAGGAGCTCCTAGGTAATGCAATCGGGCTCTGGGACAGCTTGGGGCTTCACTATCGAGTCGTGAACATCTGCACCGGGGACATGGGGACGGTCGCTGCCAAGAAGTACGACCTAGAGGCCTGGCTTCCAGGAGCAGGTGCATACAAGGAAGTAGTGTCCTGCTCTAACTGCACTGACTACCAGGCCAACCGACTCAGGATGAGGTACAGGACATCAGAGGGCAACTCCGCGGTTCACACCCTGAACTCGACGGCTATTGCAACCAGCAGGACGCTGGTCGCAATAATGGAGCAGTGCCAGAACGAGGACGGTTCAGTTTCGGTACCGGAAGTCTTGAGGCCATATTTGGGAAAGAATGCCCTGGAGTCACTATAGGTTAGAGTGTGTCAAGAACACTTATTCGATTGCAATCCCCCGAGTAAACATGGAAGACGCAGGTCCAACAGTAGCAGCGCCAGAGTACGTCCCACGTCCACAGCAGATGATGGGTTTCACGGATGCGGTGAAGAACGCCGTGAAGAACAATTACATCGGATTTTCTGGTAGGGCTAGCCGTTCTGAATTCTGGTGGTTTGTCCTGTTCCAGAACCTCGTATTATTTGGCGGATATATTGTCGTTTTCGGATACATCTTCGCAGGCTTGAACGAGGACGGTACAGTTTCGGTACCGGGGGGTGAGGGCGCGAAGATGTCGGCTGAGACGTTCTTTAATCTGATTCGGATGCCAATGTTGCTGTATCTCGCCCTATTGCTTCCATCACTTGCTGTTTCCGTTCGGAGGCTCCACGATGTAGGAAGGAGCGGTTTATGGCTCCTGATTGGCATAATTCCACTAGTGAATTGTATCGGAGGAATCGTATTGCTGGTGTGGATGATCCAAGACGGGAATGCCCATGTTAACGCATTCGGAGCGGTTCCGACAAACGAAGTTGAGTAGGTCTAGTCGCCAATCTCTGCTAGCACGCTGCCCATATCCACGCGCTCGCCCTGTTGGTAGTGTAGCTTGGTGACCTCCCCCGCCTTTGGGGATTTTATCCTGTGTTCCATCTTCATCGCCTCCAGAACCATCAAGTCCTGACCCTCGCGAACCCTCTGACCCTCCTTGACCATCAACTGAAGAATCGTTCCAGGCATGGGGGCTGTCAGTGCCCCATCGTCTTTGATCGCGTTTCCGCTGCCCTTCTCATGGATATGGACGACATGTGCTCTGCCGTCCATGTGGACCCACCACGCGTCACCAACGCGGGAAGCATGCGCTATCGTCTGGTTTCCTCCTGAACGGACGACTAGTCGGCCTGGTTGCGAGTCGGCTGATACCACTACGTCCGGGGGGTCCTCATCGATCCCGTCCCGAATCATTGCAGACGCACGAATGCCGCCTTCGGTCTCCTCCATGGAAGGCCTGAACATAGAGTTCCCAGAAGATACGCTCCACTCCATTTCATCACCTCAGGGGAATGCCCTCCGCAGAGTCCTGAACGGGTCTCCCCGATGGCCAGTGTGCTCGTCCTCTGAATCTGCCGAGACAGAGCTTGCGACGCCTAGTCCTAGTCTCTTTGCCGCTGCTGCAACTACTACGAGGACTGCCTCGTCCGGTTCCTTTCCCTGGAAATCAGAAGTGGATGAGTTGTCCAGGAAATCAGTGTCAATTCTCCCTTCCACGAATGATGGGTGGTTTAGGGCATTGCGGAGGAATGCTATGTTGGTTGTGACCCCTAGAGCAACGAACTCCCCTAGTGCGGTATCCATTCTCCTGATGGCCGCCCTTCGGTCTGGTGCGTGGACGATCAACTTGGCCAGCATAGGATCGAAGTCGATCGTAACCTGATCCCCTTCCCTGACGCCGGAGTCGACTCTGATTCCGGGTCCTGTTGGCTCGCGCCAAATCGCTAGGGTTCCTGTGGAAGGCAGGAACCCGTTGCTTGGATCTTCGGCGTATATCCTAGCCTCAATAGAGTGCCCGTTCTGAGCAACCTCGTGCTGCTCGAGTCCGATGCTCAGGCCCGCTGCCACCTCGAACTGCTTCTGAACCAAGTCGATCCCCGTCGTCATCTCGGTAACTGGGTGCTCGACCTGCAATCGGGTGTTCATCTCCAAGAAGTAGAACTCTCCATTGCTAGACAGAAGGAACTCGACGGTGCCAGCGCCAACGTAGCCTACGGATCTAGCCGCGGTTACCGCTGCTTGCCCCATCTCCTCCCTCTTGTCGCTCGTTACGGATGGTGACGGGGCCTCCTCGATCACCTTCTGGTACCTCCTCTGTAGGGAGCAGTCCCTCTCGTTGAGATGGATTGCATTTCCGTGGCTGTCGCACAGGACCTGTATCTCCACGTGCTTCGCGTTTCTTAGTTGCCTCTCGACGTAAACGGTTCCGTCGCCGAATGAAGCGGAGGCCTCCCTGGACGCCGCTTCGTACTCTGAGCGGAGCGCCTTGGGCTCGCTGACTGCCCTCATTCCCTTGCCCCCGCCCCCTGCGCTTGCCTTCAGGAGAAGGGGGTAGCCGACTCTGGCAGCTGAGATGGCGAGGTTTCCTAGGTGGTCGGCATCCTCCTCTACGGGTACCTCCTCACCGGGAATAACCGGGACCCCGGATTCTATCATGAGCCTGCGAGCGGAAATCTTGTCGCCCATAGTTTCGATCGATTTCGGAGGTGGTCCGATCCACACTATTCCGGCCGATTCGACATCCCTAGCGAAGTCAGCCCTCTCGGATAGGAATCCGTATCCCGGATGAATCGCCTCGGCGCCACATGACTTGGCAGCATCGATTATAGCTCTCCCGTTCAAGTAGGTCTTCTCGAGGTTATCTCCTTCTATTCGTATGGACTCGTCCGCAACCTCGACGTGAAGGGAGGAGGAGTCAGAGTCGCTATACAGGGCGATTCCAACTAGTCCGGACTCGCGGGCAGCTCTGAGAATCCTGACTGCAATCTCGCCCCTATTTGCAACAAGGACCCTGGAAAACGGCCTGGGCGAGTTCGCGATCCATTCTGGCGTCATGCTCAGACTTCTCCGTCCTCGGGTTTCCAAGCGGGCTTCCTCCCCTCCAAGAACGCGGAGAGCCCCTCTTGTCCCTCGGGGGACCCTCGCATCCTGCTGGTCAGGTCAAGGCTCCAGAGTCTTAGTGAGTCGTCATCCCCGTCCCACCTGTCCAACTGGGCGACCATTCGCTTGGCCGAGGTTACTGCCATGGGCCCGGAGGTCAGTACGTCTGAGGTAACTGCTTCAGCGAATTTGTCCATGGACTCGGCAGAGTCGGCTATCTCATCGATGAATCCAACCCTTAGCGACTCCTGAGCGTCGATCCTAGACGCGAGCATCGCTAGCCTGCGGAACTGGGCGCTTCCGAGCCTCCTGTAAACATAAGGCCCGATTACGGCTGCCGAGATTCCTAGCTTGGCCTCGGAGAGTGCAATCTTGGTTCGTGGTTCGCCAATGACGTGATCGGAGCATGCCACCAATCCAGCCCCCCCGCCTAGAGCGACGCCCTGAACGCACGCAATGGTGAAGCAGGGATGCGACCAAAGGCCGTGGAATAGGCTGTCTAGGCGTTCCGCGTCGGCCCTGTTCTCCTCTGGGCTCTTTACACCACCATCCCTCATCATGTTGATGTCGGCACCGGCGCAGAAGTGTCTACCCTCCGATCTGAGTAGGATGACTCTGAGGAAAGGTGCACCGTTTTGATCCTCCAGCTGGGCATTCTCTCCGACTGATCTATTGGATGTCCAATCCAAGAGCGTCGTCATCTCTTCGATTAGCTGCTCGTTCAACGCGTTATGCACGTCTGTCCTAGTCAGCGTCAGAGAGGCAACGGGACCGTTTACCCGTAGGGTGCAGAGCTCTGTTTCGGGGGCTTCGTCACTCATCAGCAATTCGTCACATCCTGAACACGCCGTATCCGGTGTCCGGCATCGGGGAGTTGAGGCTCGCGGAAATACATAGCCCAAGAACGTCACGTGTATCCCTCGGGTCGATAATCCCATCATCCCATAGTCGGGCCGTTGAGTAGTACGGGTTGCTCTCTCTCTCATACTTCTCCCTGATTTCGTCTGGGTCTGCCTTGCCGACCGTCGAGAGGACGCTAGCGGCCTGCTCGCCCCCCATCACGCTAATTCTTGCATTTGGCCACATGAAGAGGAAGCGCGGGTCGTAGGCCCGCCCGCACATCCCGTAGTTCCCGGCCCCGTGGGATCCACCGATAATCACGGTGAACTTGGGTACGGGGACGCATGAAACCGCAGTGACCAGCTTTGCCCCATCCTTTGCGATACCACCGGCCTCGGCGTCCCTTCCCACCATGAAGCCAGTGATGTTCTGCAAGAAAACGAGGGGGACTCCCCGCTGTCCGCAAAGCTCTACGAAGTGCGCCCCCTTGAGTGAAGATTCTGAGAATAGGATTCCGTTGTTTGCGACTATCCCCACGGGGTACCCGTGAATCCTAGCGAATCCGCAAACCAGGGTCTTCCCATACCTCTGCTTGAACTCGTGGAATCTGGAACCGTCTGTGATCCGAGAGATTACCTCGCGAACGTCGTAGGGCGTACGGTTGTCACTGGGGATTATTCCCAAGAGGTCGTCTACATCGTGATGGGGGTCCTCTGGATCAGAGGTGTCCAGCCTGTGCTTTGGTGAGACATTCAGGTTCTCGATGATATTGCGAACCATGCTAAGCGCCTCTCTCTCGTCCTCTGCGTAGTGGTCAGCAACCCCTGACTCGGAAGTGTGCACCTCGGCTCCTCCTAGGTCCTGTGCAGTGACCTCCTCTCCTGTCGCTGCCTTCACCAAAGGAGGTCCGGCAAGGAAAATAGTTCCGTTCCCTTTGACGATTATTGACTCGTCCGACATCGCTGGAATGTAGGCCCCACCTGCAGTGCAAGAGCCAAGTACAGCGGCCACCTGTGGAATCCCTCTGCTTGACAAGATTGCTTGGTTCCTGAAAATTCGGCCGAAGTGAAGCTTGTCTGGGAAGACATCGTCCTGCAGCGGTAGGAACGCTCCACCGGAGTCCACCAGATAGACGCAAGGCAGGTTGTTCTCCTCGGCGATCTCCTGAGCTCGGATGTGCTTCTTGACGGTCATGGGATAGTATGCGCCTCCCTTCACTGTTGCGTCGTTGGCAACGATCATGCACTCCTTGCCATGCACTACTCCAATTCCGGTAACTATCCCGGCTGAGTGTGCCCTGCCATCGTATAGCCCGTTAGCAGCCAGCGAGGAGGTCTCAAGGAATGGGGTCCCGGGGTCGCAGACCTCGTTGATCCTCTCTCTAGGAAGTGCCTTGCCTCTGTCCCTGTGCCTCTGGACGTGACGTTCGTCGCCGCCACGCTTTACGACATCCAGTTTCTGCTTCAACTCGTCGACCAGTTCGCTGTTCTTCTCAGTTGCAGACTGGAACTCTCCGCTTGCCCGGTCGACCCTAGTCGGCAGCCTGTCCATGTCTCTCGGCACCCCGTATGGCGGACAAGTCTTCAATTGAGTGGGCAGGCAACTGCCCACAGCAGCGTTAGACGCCTAGAACCAGTCGTCCGACGTCCCTCAGCCCGGGGGCCATCCCAACAACTAGCATAGCAACGCCGACTAGTAGCCGCAGGTGTCTCTCCCTATGCTCGAAGTTCAGTGTCGCGAAGAGGTAGAAAATCAGCCCTGCAAGACCTGCCTTGACGATTGCGAACAGCCATACCCCCTCATCCAGCATCCAATGTTCTATCCCAAGCTCTCCGTTGAGCCATAGGCCCGCATCGATAACCTTCTGGGAGACTACATGCTTCTCTGAAAGGCCAGGGAATCCATCGATACCGACCCAAGTAGCGATACCGTCCATCAGCTGTCCGGCCACCGCTAGGAATACTAGAGGCTGGGCCATCGTTGCCCTGGTTCGCAGGCCCTCTATCAGATCCTTGTCCTCGGAGTCAGTTAGTTTACTGTAGTCCTCGTCAGTCATGCCAGGAGGAAGTATCCCTGCTACTAGACCGTGTCTTGAGAGTTCCTCGGATGCCTCCCTCCCATATTGGTACATCTGGTAAGCAACTATCGAAGGTATGACGATTACAACAACGAGTGGCCACAGCATTTCTTGCTCCGGGGGCCTTTCGAAGGCGTAAGAGGCGAGAGCCCCGAGGAAAATCATCGAGCCCCCAATTCCTACCAAGTAGACAAGCCTCTGTACGGGAGTGAAGTTGCTTGTTGAGTCCCTCGAAATTCTGATGAAGACAATTCCCATTGCTGTCGAAAGGAACATCGGGGTCATGTCTATGTCGAATAGGCCGACTCTATGGCTGGACGAAATTGAAGCACCGTAGAGTGCGAACTGGGCGAACACAAGGATCATCGCCATTCCCTCTAGGTTCTCAGCTGACTCGTCGTCATCTCCCCTGAGTCGTTGGCTTGTCAGTGCTATTCCGCCAGCCAGAATTACCCAAAAAGCGGCTTGGAAGTGGATTCCTGGACTGACAAAGTAGGGTGACAGGGCAGGCCCGAACATCTCCGCATCCTCCACGACTTCGCCGAAAGCGGCCCATGTCACGAAGGGCAGTAGCGCAACGACGCTCGCATCGCTAGGGTCAATGCCGAGGCCCCTGAGCCATGCCGACATTGCGAGTACGAATAGTCCCAGTACTATGGCGTAGGTCATGGTGTTGTAATTGTTGTAACCAGAGTCTCCCGTCGACTCCCCCCTGATTGGGTCAACGAAGTATTCGAAGAGGGCCTCTGAGAGGGGGTTGGAAATTTCCAGAATCTCCAGAACCAGCCCAGCGAAGACCAGTACGAAAACCAAGGTTAGGCCATTGATTGCCCATTTCTCATAGGGGTGCAGTTCCTCTAGCGGATTGTACACGATTCTTCGAGAAGCGTGCCTCGCTTATGCATGACGGTGCAAGGGGATGCAATTGTGTGCGGGTCTGGCCGGGGTTTCCCCTGGCTACTCCTCTCCAAATGAGACGCTCTCGTCGTCTTCCAAGTCGAGGTGCTCTTCCTTCATTCTCCTCTCACGTGCCTCTGCGAGGCCGGGAACCATTGTCTCGAACGAGTCGGAGCGATCAGAGGTCATGTCTTGGAAAGAGTCCAGGTTCTTTGATCTGAGCCTTTGCCTCTTCTTGTCCTGCTCTAGTCCGTAAAGGACCGTACCGTGCTCCGATCCACCCAGTATTCCCTCTATTGCCGGAGTTGCTAGCGCCAGTCCCTCGTTGTCTCCAATCACGGCAACAGTGGAGCCGTAGATTGCGATCTCGCAGTTAGTCAACTCCTCGATTAGGGTTCTGATCCGTCCATTGGTGCCAATGAGCCTGCTCCTCATCCTGCGAGTCTGATTAGGTTGCCTTCCCACCCACTCCCTTATGTCGTACATCCTAAGGAAAACCTCATCCTCAAACAGTTGTAACGCGCGGGATGGTGCGATTCCCCTGCCCACTGCGGTAATGACGTCGGGCGCCTTCATCCTTCTCACAGGGTCGGGCTCGTCGTTCCATGTGATGGACACGTCACCTGTCTGGGAGTCGATTACTAGCTCGCCACCGCAGGCTTCACCGATCATCTTCCTAGTCTCTCCGGACTTCCCTATCAGGACCGCTATCCTGTCCTTCGGGACCCTGCAAAGGTGCTCCATGCCTGCGGGCGGCTCGCCTTCTGGCTTTAATCCACTCTAGGGGGGAGTTTTGGAACAGGATCGTCCAGAACACGGACGAGGCTGTCGGCCACTTGGGCTTCGTGGCCCTGCCTACCCAGCCACTCTGTGAGTCTCGTTACGTCCCTAACCAGGAACTCGTTCGCACTTGGGTGCCGGATTGTCACCGCCTGCCCAACGTCGATCACCCAAGGCTCACCTTCGTGCCAGAGGATGTTGTACTCGCTGAAGTCAGCGTGAACCAGATCGCAGGTCTGCCATATCACAGCCACGGTCTGAAGAAGGTCTTCGAAAACTCCTCGTGGATCATCGACCTGTATGTCCTTGAGCCTCGGGCTAGCTGCCTCCTCGTCACCGATGAACTCCATCACTAGCACGTTCTTGTGGCTGAACATTGGCTCTGGAACCCTGATTCCGTGCTTGCGCATCCTCTTCAGGTTCCTGAACTCCTTCCTCACCCAGATGTTGACCAGTTCCCTATGCCTCCTGGAAAGGCCGGAGAACCTCGGGTCACCATCGATGTACTTTGCCAGGCCCTTGAAGACGGCGTTTGTGGTGTGGAAAATCTTCACGGCCATGGGGCCGCCCTTCGATGTGGCTCGGAAAACGTGGGCCTCCTTTCCCCTTGCTATCGGGTAGTCGATAGTCTCGATTTCTCCCTGCTGCATTAGCTTGTGCAGTGCCAGAAGGGTGGAACGATCGAATACCTGATCGAATACCCTTCTGTCTACCCATTCGAATTTCCCCTTCCCCATTACTCCCTGGAGCGAGTCCTCGATTTCGTCGAACATTCGCTTGTACTTTGGTTCGGAAATCCACTCGTGCTTCCTCTCAGATCTTAGGAGGCTGTCCATGTCGGGCTCCTCGTCCCATTCCCCTTCCCGAGGCATGTGCTCACCCGAAGAAGGAGTCGATGTCGTCCTCGTCGTCCTCGGCCACTGGCTCGGGCTCCTCTGGCTCCTCTGGCGACTCCTCCTCGACCGGGGGCTCCGCCTCTATTTCGTCATGCTCTGCAACTTCAGAGACCTCGTCGTCCTGGCTCATCCCGAATAGGTCGACTATCTCGGGCAGTACTCCCTTTCTGGAGAGGTATAGTGACTGAGTCTTGGTGTAGCGCATCACCACGTTGGCCTTCTCGTCCTGGAACTCCCATGGCTGGACGACGATTAGATCGCCTTCCCTGACCCATTGCCTTCTCCTCATCTTTCCTGGAATCCGGGATAGTCTGGTCTCGCCGTCCTCGCATATGGACCGAACCCTGCGGCCTCCGAGAATCTGATCCGCTATTGCGAACATCTCGTTCACCTTTCTTTTTGGCAGGGGGACTCTGATCCTATCTCCGCTGCCCGACTCCATCTGGGCCAGGAGCTCAGTGTCTACGGATTCCTCCCTACGTGCCATGCACTCCCGTCATGGGGCACCTATGTGAAGTTGAGCCTGCTACTCAGGGGAGCAAGGCTTCTGCCGCACCATGGGCGATGTCAACAAGGAACTCGCTTCCGGGCCCTATTCCGAATGCCAGGGAGAGCGCGGAAAGGGCGATGATGAATGCCCTAAGTGGGGTGTTGCAGATTAGGTCCCCTTCTCCCTCCGGTTCCTCGAAGAACATGACCAAACCCATCCTGAGGTAGTAGAATAGAGATAGCGCGCTGTTCAGGACAACTGCGACTGCAAGCCAGAAGACGGGTTCGACGCTGGTCGCCCAGGAGACGATGCTCGAGGCCCCTCCAGTACCTGCTGATACGGTAACGATCCCATTGATCATAAGAAGCTTCGAGAGGAATCCGGAGAAAGGTGGCACACCAGCCAGAGACAGCATGAACACGAACATCGACCCTGCCAGAATTGGGTCTCTTCGAGCCAGCCCGTTTAGCCCCTGCATTCTGTGGCTGCCTCCCTCAGTCTCCAGCGATGAGAGGACCAGGAAAGCGCCTAGCTTGAACACCACCAGGACCGAGAGGTGGAAGAGCACGGCCGTCACTATGAGGGCCTTTGCCTCGGGCCCGGCCAAGCCTGAGCCGATTGCTGCAACGGCGGCGAGCATGTATCCGGCATGGGCGACGCTGGAGTAGGCTAGGACCCTCTTCGGGTTGTCGCTAGACAGCGCTGCCAGATTTCCCCAAGTCATGGTTATGAGGGATATGGCGGCCATGGCAACAAACCAGAAGGACTCGCCCGATTCTGGCATCGAGACGATTATCATGACCTTGAACAGGGCAACGAATCCCATCGCCTTGGAGGCGGTTGCTAGCATGCCAGCGACGATCGAAGATGCGCCGGAGTAGGCATCGGGTATTGCCAGGTGGAATGGAGCAGCCCCGACTTTGAACCCGAACGCGACAAGCATCATCCCCACGCCCGCAGTTGCCAGCGGGTCCAGGCCATCCATCGACCTCCACGAGTCGGACAGACCCGAAACGCTGAGGTCGCCGTTCCAGAGGTAAAGGAGAGACATTCCGTATATCCCGATAGCGGAGGCAACCGAGCCCACCACGAAGTACTTGGTCCCAGCCTCCCCCCCCTCTACTGACTCCTTGTGGAAACCAACCAGCACATAGGATGAGAGAGAAGCCAGCTCCATGCACACGAATAGCATGAACAAATGGGTTGACTTGGCCATCAGGGACATGCCTAGCCCAGTGGTCAGTAGGAGGATGTGGAAGTCCACCTGCCTCCTATTGTCGAAGAGTGCGTCCGTCTTGCGGGCACCTGACTCCTCGTCGTCGTCCTCTGTGGGAGCCTCCGCACCCGGGTCAGCGGGAATCCGGTGAGTGGCTGCGATGGCGCATAGGAAGAGAACCGAAATGAAGATGTTCGAGAGCAGAATGCTGAACTCGTCCACCACAAGGGCGTTTCCTACTTCTCCAGACCAGTCGCTCGGGCTCAGGAGCCCCATCTGTGCCGCGGCCAACGAAGCCAGTAGAGTTCCTATGGTGATCCAGTTCGGCAATCGAGGATCACGTGCTATGCCAAACCTCGATCCACCTAGGAGTACTGGGACCCTGAAGGAGGTCAGGGGTATCCTGAACCTCGCATCTCCCAAGTTTGGAACGATGATCAGAGCCACCAGGCCTACCAGCATGATGATCTCAGGTAGGAGGAGCTCGGTCGGCATCCCTGCAAGCTCGGAGCTCATGGCTTAACCCCCTCTGACTCCATTGCCGCAACAAGGACCGTGTCGATGAGCTCGCTGCTCCAGTACGACATCATGTCCCAGAAGAAGAATGGAAGGATTCCGAACAGAATTGTAAGACCGCCCAGAATCGCCATGCCTGCGTTCTCGTGCCATGTGATGTCGCGGGGTTCTCCATGCAGGGTTTCGGGGAGGAGCCCATTGTGGGGGTCATTGGACTCGAATATGGTGCGCTGCATCGAGGTAAGGTAGTACACTGCTGTGATGATAAGTGTCAGAGCCGGCAGGAGTACCAGCCAGCCGAAAGTCATCCAGAATGCTATCAGGACTGCGACCTCTGCAACGAATCCGGCCATCATGGGTAGGCCAAGGCTGGCCATCCATCCCAGCATCATGTGGCCCGATAGCCATGGACTGTGGTGCGCTATTCCGCGCATTGATCCTATCTCCAGGGTGTGGTAGTGGTGCTTGAAGGCACCAGCGACGGCGAAAAGGAGTGGGCTGATTATCCCGTGAGCGAACATCATGAACAGCGCACCGGCTATTCCAAGGGGCTGCATTGTCGCTATACCCAGGAAAATAAGACCCATGTGGGAAACCGAGGAGTAGGCGACCATCCTCTTCAGGTTCGTCTGCCCCATGCAGACCCATGCCCCATAGACGAGGCTGGCCATACCCAGGGCAACCAGGAGCGGGGTGAAGACGACGGTAGAGCCGGGGAAGGCCGTCACGGCTACCCTGAGGAATCCGTATGCACCCATCTTCAGCATTACCCCAGCAAGAATCATGGAGCCTGCGGTGGGTGCTTGGACGTGTGCGTCTGGAAGCCAGGTATGGACGGGTACGCTGGGCATCTTGGTCGCGAATCCGACTAGCAGGAGCATCCATACGATATGGCGAAGGCCCTCGCTCATCGTGCTCCCGCTGGCTAGGATTACTTCGAGGTCGAATGACCTATCTGATATCGAGGTCCCGGTGTTGAAGTACATCACCAGTATTCCGATTAGCATGATCACGCTTGCTGTGAATGTGTAGATGAAGAACTTCATCGCCGCGTAACGGCGGTCGGCTCCCCCCCACATAAGAATCAGGAAGAACATCGGGATCAGGGTAAGCTCCCAGAAAACGTAGAAGACGAAGAGGTCCAGGGACACGAATACGCCAATCATCGCTCCCTCCATAACCAGTAGGAGCGGATGGAACAGGTGCCCCCTCTTCGCGTCCCATTCCACGAGCATAGAAATCGGGACTACTAGGGAAGTGAGCCAAATCATCGGCAGGGAGAGGGCGTCCGCCCCCACATGCCACGAAACGCCGATGTATGGGATCAGGTCCACTGGTGTGTTCTCTAGCTCGTAGCTGCCGAAGCCGATAGCCATCCAGTCAAGGTCGCTCAGCGAGTGCGCTGCTGCCCATGTCGATATTGCAAAGAGGCCCAGGGAAACCCCCATGCACATGTTCCTGCTGAACGTGCGGACCTGGTCCCCTGCATGGGATGGGAGAATTTGTGGCAGTACCAGAAGGAGTGCTCCCACGGCGATCGGGGACAGTGCGAGAATGGTTAGGATCATCCGCTCACCCCCCAAGCTAGGGCAAATATCGAAATCATCCCGACTGCCGTCATCATGATGTAGTCGCGTGCCCTACCCGTTGTCGCCCTCCTAATCTGGACTGAGCCTAGGACTGAGCTGGATTCGACCTGCTTTACAATTCCGTCAATGACGTTCCTGTCGAACCATGCGGCGAATGATGCTAGAGGGATTGCGGTCATCCCTAGGGCCTTCTCGTAGTAGTGGTCGAAGTAAAGACGGTGCCTCAGTGCCTCGGATAGGCTTGAATCGGCCATCTCCGACATGTCCTGCGACCCGAAGCGGCCGGAAATCCAAACCAGCCAGGAAACCATGGGATTCGAGGATTGTCCTGCCCTGAGGGAGCCGCCGTGGACCCTAGCAGCAATAATCGGCCCGACTACCAAGGAGAGGAAAATGGTCGTCCAACCCACGATGCGCAGATTTGGGTCCTCGGGCAGGAAAGCGTGCTCCAGCTCGTATATCACTTGGTCGAATACGGACTCTTTTTGAATGCCAATGTCGTCCTTGTAAGGCTTGGCCAGCCACTTAACTACCCCTAGGACTGAGAGGCCGAAGCCCCCGAGGGCGCTGATTACTGAGAGGATCACCAAGGGTTCCTTTATCCAGGGAGTTTCCTCGTGTACGTGGTCAACGACCTCGCTCTTGGGCTCACCAGCGAAAGTCATGAACCACATCCTGGACATGTAGAAGCCCGTCATTCCAGCGGTAAGTAGTACCAGGACTGCTGGTCCGAGCATCAGGGGCTCGTAGTCCAGGGAAGCCTTCCAAGTCTTGGCCACAATCGCCTCCTTCGACCAGAAACCTCCGATGAGGGGGATTCCTATTATGGACATAGACCCGATCATCATTGCCGCTGAGGTGACTGGCATCTTCGATGCCAGGCCGCCCATGTTTCGCATGTCCTGCGGATCAAAGTCGTGGTGACCGTGCTCAGAGCCGTGATGGAGGTGGTCATGGGCATGGTGCACCTCGTGGATAACCGAGCCGCTGGCCATGAACAGCATACCCTTTGCCATTGCGTGGTTGAAGAGGTGGAACATCGAGCCCCCAAAGACTAGTGCGGCTGCATCGGCGTTGCCGTGGTTGTAGAACCACAGGGAAACTCCTAGTCCGGTGAAGATGTACGCCAGTTGGCTCATGGTCGAGTAGGCCAGGACCTTCTTGATGTCATTCTGAACGAAGGCGATGGAGGCCGCCATGAAGGCGGTGATGCCTCCGATGTAAGCCACGATCAGGCCTAGGTCTTCCAGTCCCGCCACCCCGTGGTGGCCAACGTCCACGAATGGGACCATCCGGGCGACCAGGTAAAGACCCGCATTCACCATCGTGGCCGCGTGAATTAGTGCTGAGACGGGCGTGGGGCCCTCCATTGCGTCAGGCAGCCAGACATGGAGAGGGAACTGGGCTGACTTCCCCACAGCGCCTACGAAGAGCATGAGCAGGGCCCAGAATAGCTTGTCGGTGTCGACTGAACCATTCAGAGAAGGGTCCTCGAAAATCACGGAGAACTCTAGTGATCCGTATATGTCGTACAGTATCAGGAGACCGATCATGAGGAAAACATCGCCGACGCGAGTAGTCAGGAATGCCTTCTTGGCTGCATATGCAGCGCTCTCTTTCCAGAAGTAGAACCCTATTAGCAGGTAAGAGCACAGTCCCATGATCTCCCAGAAGATGAAAAGCCAGAGGAAGTTGTCAGCCAGGACCATCCCGAACATCCCCATGGCGAAGAGGACGAACTCGGCGTAGAACCGGTGGTTGCGGTTCTCGTTGATAGGATCCGTATTCATGTAACCGAGGCTGAACCAGCATATTAGGAAACAGAGGAATGTAGCGACGAACAGGAGCATCAGTGTGACTGAGTCGACCCATACGCCGACGCCAATCACCCTCTCGGAGCTCATTGTGTAGTCGGACAGCAGCACATCGAAGGAAATCCAGTCCCCCCAAGTGGTGGCAACCCTCTCGCCCACTTCCTCGGAAATTTCCCTCGCACCCCTGAGGTAGTCAACAATGATCCAGAGTGCGGTCGTGAGGGAGACAAGCAGGGCTGATAGCGCGAGCGTCCCGCCTTCCTTCAGTCCCTCCTTCCAGGCTTTCTCTCCGTTTTTCAACTGGCCTGAAATTAGAATAATCGGGAATGCAACGAGTGGTGCCAGCACTATCAGGAACGCCGCATCCACAGAATCGAATTCTGCAATAGCCAAGGCAGGAACGACCAGCAGGGCAGGTATTAGTGGCATCAGTAGCCTGTACTCGTTTCCTGACTTCGCCATCGTATCACTAGTTCCTGAGCTTGCTCGCGGCATCCAGGGAAATTGTCTGCTGCGTTGAGTACATGGAGAGTAGGATAGCCAGGCCTATTGCAACCTCGGCCGCGGCGATGGCGATGGCGATGGCGGTGAAAACCCAGCCGTTCACATCGCCGTAATGTGTGGCGGCTGCCACGAAGTTGAGGTTTGCAGCGTTGAGCATTAGCTCTATGCACATCAGAACCACTATCGCGTTCTTGTGGTAGAACGTCCCTAGAAGCCCGATTCCGAATAGGATTACGCCAAGAGCTGCAATCCAGCTGGGATCAATCATTCCTCCTCGCCCCCTTCCTGGTCTTCTTCGGTACTGGATGAAATGGTCCGCCTTACAGGCATCCCTACGCCGGGTGTGGCAGTTACTGCCTCCTGGCCCGTATCCCACACCAGATTGATCAGTCTCTCGTCACGAACCAGGTACGATGCCCCGATCATGGCCATAGCCAGAAGAGCCCCGAGGACTACTGTGGCGATTGTCCATTCGTTGAATAGGGAGTCGGCAAAATCCAGCGTCGTAGGTGCCCCCGCTACTCCAGAATCCCACATCGGGTGCTCCATGACCTCCCTGAGCAAGGCAAGGGTCAGGCCGAAGAGGCCCATCCCAGTAACTGCGGAAATGAAGTTCAGAGTAGGCAGAGACTCAGTACCCTGTATCCTGCGGCGAGTCAGCATTACGCCGAACTGCACGACCAGCATGACAGATCCCAGGTAGACCAGTATCTGTATCGCTCCGAGCATCTCGGCGCTAGCCATTAGGAACAATGCCGCGACGGCGAAGAATGTCAGCATCAGCCACAGCAGAGAGTGGGCGACCCTGCTTGCGAAGACGCAGCCTAGGGCGCCCGCGATTGCTGCTCCCGAGACTATAACGAAAACGATCATCTCGAAGTCAATAGCCACTTGATCAGGCCTCCGCCCTTGCAGCCTTTCTTGCTCTCTTTTCCTTCTCTTTCTGGGCCCTCTTTGCCAGTTCCATGTCGACCCTCTCCTGGTGGACAGCGGGCAAGACCCTGGTCCTACCTGCGTCCATCCACAGGTCTTCCCTTGAGAATCCGGACATGCCGTCGTACTCGTTGGTCATGAAGAATGACTCGAAGGGGCAAGCCTCCATGCATAGTCCGCAGAACATGCACCTGCCAAGGTCGATGCGTCCGGAGACTATGTCCTGCTCGGCGGGCTTCAGGGACCCCAGCGCGACGTCCTCTATGCCTGATCCGTCGGACCATCGGACTGTCGCTACCTCGCCCGTGATGTCGATCACTTCGGCGAAGTCGTACTGCTGTGGAGCGTCATAGTGGTCGTTGACCAAGTCGAAACCGGAGGAGATCTCGTCGAAATCCTGCTTTGGCCTTGCAGCCAGTCCGCCGGACTCGACCTCGCTCCCGTACCCGTGCCACTGGTGATCCTCATCCACGGTGTCGAGGACGTTTACCCGTACCTCAGATGTCATGTGAAGGCAGTCGTTCGGGCAGGCCCTAACACATGCCTTGCATGCAGTGCAAGTCTCCCAAATGATGCCTATCCTGCCGTTGTAGTTTCCCGGAACGAAGAGCCATGGCTCCAGGTCCTCTAGCCTTTCGTATGGGTACATCACTGTAACAGGCCTCTCCACGAAAGGCATGATCTGACTGGTCTCCCTGTCGGCAGAGAACTTCTGGCCACTACTGGGGTGGTCCTTGCCTACCCTTCGTGCTGTCTCATCGTCGACCATGTCCGCTGCCTGACCGTGGTAGTCGTTCTTCAGGAAGCGTAGCTTTCCGAGGAAAGGCACTGTCCTGAGAGCCGTCTTCAGCGTAATCCACATCGGCCTTACTATGAGGTTTCGGAAGCTCGGTGTACCGTGCGGGTGGTAGCTCATGAGCGGGCCTCCATGTCTGCACGGCTGCCGGGGGAGGCCTTGACTACCGCATAGGTGCTGTACGGCCTGCGCATTGTCTCGATTGCCTCCTTGTCCTCGTCCATGCCTAGGATTGCCAGGCCCAGTACGCCTAGAAGTATCATCGAAATCGGGGCCAATATCCCCCATCCGTCGTCCCAAACCCATATCCTGAGGAAGATTGAGATTGCCAGGTTCACTATCGAGAGTGGCAGCAGCCACAGCCAGCCGAACTCAAGAATCTGGTCTGTTCGTACCCTGTGAAGGGATGCTCTGATCCAGACGAAGACGGCGAATAGAAGCCATGCCTTTAGCAAGACCCAGGCGATTCCTGGGATTAGTGAGAATACGAACTCCAGAGCCCCTCCCACGATGGGTGCCGCCTCGAGTGATCCTTGGAACGGAGCCTCCCAACCACCCAAGAAGAACAGGGCGAAGAGAAGGCATGCTGCATAGGAGCGCATGTACTCGGCCATGAACATGAATCCCCACCTCAGGCCACCGTACTCGGTCCACCAGCCCTCCACGAGCTCCGCCTCTGCCTCCGGCATGTCGAACGGGATTCTCTCGACCTCGGCGATCATCGTAATCAGGAAAAGTGCGGCCCCCAGAGGCATCATGAACAAGTTCCAGACGTTTGACTCGGAAATCTGGAAGTCTACAATCTCGATGATGTTGAACGAGCCGCTCATCACGCAGACGCCCAGTACGGTGATTAGGAGTGGGATTTCATAGGCAGTCAGCTGTGCTGCAGAGCGCATTCCACCGATCAGGGTGTACTTGTTGTTTGAGGCCCAGCCCGCGAAGAAGACCCCTAGTGGTGCAACACCGAAAATTGCCATCATGAAGATGGCCGATAGTTCCGGGCTTGAGATGTAGAAGTGTGGCCCAAAGGGCACGAATGCGAAGACTAGGACGGTGGTTGAGATGATGATCACGGGTGCTACCTCGTAGACCACCTTGTCTGCGTTCTTAGGAACGATGTGCTCCTTTCCTGCGAACTTGGTGAAGTCCGCGAAGGCCTGGAAGAATCCTGGGAGAAGGAACCAGTAGCCGTGGTAGCCCCGGTTGTTGACTCGAGAGACCGTCTCTAGCGAGTGGTCATTCCCCCAAATTGAGTTGAGGGTCCGGTTCAGGAATCCTATCGGTGCCCCCATTCCAAATGGAAGCTGGTTCCACCATTTTCCCGCCGTGACCCCGCTCTCACCTATCCAGAGGCTCCTGAGGGTCGTCGTTGCACCTAGCCTGTCCATCAGCCTTCCTATGAACTTGCGCTCGATGTACGGTATGGGGAGGATCGTGAGCATCAATGTGGTGAAGACTATTGTGCAGATCATGGTTGCAGTGAAGAATGATTCCAAGGCCGGTTGGATTGCTGCGAACTGCTCCCTGGGACTGAATATTGGGCCAATGTGTATGTCCTCGGGCCAGATTCCGGTCGGTAGGGAAATGGTAGCCTGGAGGTCAACTTCACCGGCGGGAAGCGCGTCGTGTACGTTGTCCATCGACCACCCGACACCGCTCTCAATCCATCCCCTGAGGTTTAACCAGTCGCTGCTAGGCATGATCTCACCTGTCCGTCTCCCCGATGCATGGATCGAATGAGCCCATGATGGCTGGAATGTCCGCAACCTTGTATCCAACCATGCACTTTGAGGCGTAAGGGATGGTGATGAACATCGGCGAACGGATTGAGACCCTGTAAGGCTGCTTCCCTCGACTTTCGCCTCCACCTGCAATGTAGAACATCGACTCGCCCCTGCTGTCTTCGAAGTGATGGAATCCCGATGTTCCCTCTGGGGCCCTGCTTGGGGCTTTGGCCAGAATCGCCGGATCGCCCGGCTCGTGGTATGTGTCTGCCCCCCCTGGTATCTTGTCTAGAGCCTCCAACACCATGGTGGCACTTACTCTCATCTCCTCAACCCTGACCCTGTACCTGTCATAGCAGTCTGCTCCCTTGATCGAGGGCCTCTCGACCGGAGGCTCCCAGTCGAGTTCACTGTAGACAGAGTATGGGTGGGCTGTCCTGACGTCGTAGTTGACGCCTCCTGCACGTAGGTTCGGCCCAGTCACACCGTGGTTTACCATCTCCTCAGGTTTTGAGTATCCAACTCCCTGTGTTCTGATCAGGAAGATGGTGCTCTCGTCGAATAGTGCCTCGTACTCCTGAATCCTACTGAGGAATAGGCTGACCTTTGCTCGTGCGCGCTGGGCGAATCCATGAGGAAGGTCCCTCTTCACTCCGCCGACCCGCGGGAAGTTGTAGTGCATCCGTGAGCCACCGAGCTCCTGGAGCAGATCCATCATCATCTCCCTCTCCCTCAGGCACCAGACCATGATGGACAGGTTTCCGATGTCAGGACCATAAGCCCCCAGCCACATCAGGTGGGATGCGATCCTCTGGAGCTCGATGGCGATTAGTCGGATGTACTCGGCCCTCTCTGGCACCTCCACCTCAAGGAGGTCCTCGACCGCGTAGATGTAGGAATGTGACCATGTGTTTGCACTTGCGTAGCACAGCCTGTCGCAGTAGGTGGTGATCTGCGTGAAGTCCCTGGACTCGCAAATCTTTTCGACGCCTCTGTGGATATATCCAAGGTCGGGCTCCGTGTCGACGACGGTCTCGCCATCGACTTTCACCTTCAGAGTCCATAGGCCATGGGTCATGGGGTGCTGCGGCCCCATCGAAATCCACATCTCAGCCATATCTATCTCCTCATCACTTTATCTTGCCAGCATCCGCTGGCTTGCGCAGGAACCCCTGGGCATCGTCGTACATCTCCTCGAAGTCATGGTATCGAAGCTTGTGCTGCTTCTGGAGGGGATGAAATCCGGCAGGGGTCTCGTGGGGTTGGAGTACCCTTCTCATACCCAAGTGTCCCTCGAAGTCTATCCCCACCAGGTCCCAGGTCTCCTTCTCGTTCCAGTCGGCTCCAACCCAAATGTCCTGGACAGTAGGGACCGATGGCTCCCTTGTTTCTGGTATTGGCACACTTACCTCTATCTCCAGGGGCACTTGTTTGCCGCTGACTCCGGTCGGGTCGACCACTATCGGCTCAACCATTCCATCTGACACTGGTGGGTCGGAGATTCCCATCCTCAGGAAGTGGTATACCACCTCCCAGTTCTTCTCGGGGCTTCCGTCTGGCCAGTGGATGCCGGTAATCATCGAGCAATAGTCCACTTCATGCTCGTCGCGAAGGTTCACGGCCAGTTGGCGCCAACTGCCGGGTATGCACTCAACCGAAACTACGCTTCGCGGGCTTGTCCCGCTCTTTCTCTCTGACACCTCAGCAGAGACTCCATCGATCGTGGAGATTGCAGTGGCCATGCTCTCAGCGGCTGACCTCTGGACGGAAGTGGGTACGGTTTTTCCCAATTTCAGTCCTCCTGGTCATCTCCGATGATGATCGGCTTGAGAGATTCTGGCGCTCCGTCGTTGGGAAGTGCACCAATCCTGATGATCTTCTGCCTTAGTTTGTCGAACCCATCTATCAGGGCCTCTGGTCGTGGTGGGCATCCTGGGATGTAGACATCTACTGGGATCACAGTGTCGACCCCCTCTAGGATGTTGTAAGACTGGAAGTAAGGGCCTCCGGAGATTGCGCACTCACCCATAGCTATGCACCACTTCGGCTCTGGCATCTGCTCCCACAGCCTAACAATTGGATCAGCGAACTTCTTGCTGATCGGGCCGTTGACCAAGAGGACGTCGCACTGCCTCGGGCTAGATCTGAAGAAGACGCCGAACCTCTCTGCGTCGAACCTGCTTGCTCCTGCAGCGGCCATTTCCAATGCGCAGCACTTTATCCCTAGGTGGAGGGGGAATAGTGACTTCCTCTGGCTCCAGTTGAACACGCGTCCCGCAAGGACTCCGATTACGTCCTTGATTCGGCTTGCCCTCATGGCCTCGTCCGTTACGTCGCCAACTGTATCCACCAGCATCCTGCTGTTGAAGACCGAGTAGTTCTGCCCATCGTCAGTCATGAAAAATCCTCAGATGTATATTCTCCCTCTCTTCCTGAATACGTGCCAGACTCCCAATGACATGAGAATCATGAAGACGGTCATTGTTAGGAGAGCAGATTTGATTGCTCCGTCGTCGAGCAAGGAGTCGTTCCCCTTCTCTATTGCCATTATCCCCCCGAATGCTAGGAACATGAACGCGATGTCGAAAACGAGGAATATTATCGCATACCAGTAGTATTGGAAGTGGAAGTTGATGTCTGCGTCACCCAGCGGGTCTGCACCGCACTCGTAGGTGCTATCCCTGCGGACGTATAGGCTGTGATCAACCTCGTAGCCCGGGAGTAGGATTGATCTGGTCTTGTTTACGTCAGAGCCCTTTGTGGTAGGCCTGAGGAACCTCGTAGCAAAGAAGCTGAAGACTGGAAAGCCGATTCCGACCAGCGTCATCACGGCCACTGGCAAGTACATCTCGGTCACAGTAGACATGGCATCACCCTCGGTCCCGTAGGGACCGATGAGTACCGCCACAAAAATTCCGGACATAAGCGTATCCGAGTGGGAACCTTGGCAATGCTAATCGTCCAACTCTACGTTGAGTGACTCCGAGAGCATCATATTCTCGGCCCTGGAACGTGCGAAAAGGTACGTTATCGCCAGTGAGCCAACCAGGATTACAGCAATAGCAATGACCATCTGGGTTTCGCTGGAAATCGATGCAGCCCCTACACTGGACTCAACCGTCAGGTCGATTGGTTCCCCCGCGACCGGCATACCCTTGGGCTGCACGGTGACAGTGAAGGTGTACTCGTCGTCAGAAATCATGTTACTAGGGGGAGTGACCCTGACCTTGACCTGCTTGGTCTTCCCCGGATCCAGCTTGAACTCCTCGCCGCCGACCACGTCCACGGTCCATCCTCTCAGAGAGTCACTAGTTAGGACCTCTATCTCCTCCTCTATGTTGCCGTGGTTGGTAACGAAAATCTCGAACTCCATGTGTTCGGGGTAGCTCGCACTGAGGAAGTCCGTGGTCTCCATGTCCAACTGCAAGTCATGGATTGCCCTGATGTCCATGGCGATTTCCAAGAAAGAGGGCAATTGGCCGGTGTTCTTCTTGGAGGTGACTCGTATCGTTATGACTCCAGAAGTACCGCTTTCCACCTCCAGAACTTCAAACTCGACAACGACGAGCGTCTGTCCCTCAGAAGGAACGGTGACCTCCCCATCGACGTCGATTCCACCTACCTTGATCGTCCTGACTACGGAGGAGTCCAGTCCCGAGATTGTGAATACGGCGTCATCTGCTCCTCCATCCCCCGTGTTGGTGACTATTAGCGGGATCGATACTGAGCCTCCCGGGGGAAGGGACATCGCCATCGTATTGGGGTCTTCACCGGGACTCTCGAATGCCACTGACATGCTGTAGTTGAAGTTGGAAACGGTGGCAGTCAGAACGTGCTTGAGGAGAACCTGGGTGCCCACAATCCCGATCCTGACTTCGAAAGACTCGGACTTGTTGTTTATGTTGTCAGAGATTAGGATCTCTAGGGAAATCTCGACCTCCTGATCGGATTCTAGGTTCATCATGGATATCTCGTTGCCATCCGTGTCCTTGTACCGGTTAGCCCACTTGGTTTCACCGCAGTCATCGGCAATGTCCGGGTCGCAGGAAGTGAGGGCGAATGTGTCCTGTATGTTGCCTGTGTTGGTCAGGAGGATTGGGAATGCCACCCACTGGCCGAATCGGCCCGTCTGAGAGTCTGAGGGAATCTGGATGCTGCCATCGTGGACGGGGGTCACTGTCACCGTTGCTGAAATCTGGTCATGAGTCGAGCCTTGAGAGCTGACTGTGAAAGTTACCTGGTACTCTATCCCTGCCTTAGCGTCTACTGGGACTGAGATTTGTACGACCACGTTCTCCCTGTCGCAGCTCGTGCTTGATGTGCAGTGCCTCCCATCGATTGTGATGGTGGTCTGAGTTAGCTGGACCTGCCACCCAGGGGTAAGGTCCACCACCCCAAGTGCGAATGTGTCCTGCCCGTTTCCGGTGTTTGTAACCTGAAGTACGGTTTCTCCCGTTCCCCCTGGATCGACATTGCTCAGTGTGGGATTCGAAAGGCTAAGAGAGGCGCTCCTTACTTGACCCAGGTTGATGCGTAGGAGTGACTCGCAGCCGACGTTGCTTCCAGCCCTTCCCTGGATGTATACGTCGACAGAGCCTGGCTCCACGGAGTCATCGGGAGTGATGACGAAATCGAATGTAGTAGAGTCCGATGATTGCCCGGGCTCGGACAGGAGGCGGCTGGTCGGTGTATCGAAGTCGACCCAGTCGCTGACATCGAGTCCCTGTGACATCGCGAATGCGCTTACTGTCCAAGCGGTATTGCCGGTGTTGGTCAGGGAGAATGCGTTGCTTGCCGAGTCTCCTGGTTGTAGGGTGTGGGAGTTGTGCTGCAGCGATGACTCGCAGGTCTTGACCTCGGGAATGTTTAGTCTCAGCTCGATGCTGTCGTTGGCTTGATCGAGAGTGTTTGGGTCATTTGTCACAGTGGCCTCCAGAATGAAGCAGTGTTCGCCTGACTCGGTAGAGCTCCCATCAGGTAGATCGACGTTTACAGTGGCGGTCTCCGAATCCCCGGAGTTAAGATTCATTGTCTGTGGTTCGACAGTTGCCTCGAGCCCGTCAGAGTCACAGTCACTGGCTGAGGCCATGCTTAGCTGGATGTTTGAGTTGTCCTGCTCCCCGGTGTTTTCTACCTTTACTGTCCACTCCTCGTTGTCGTCCTCGCCATCATAGTTGATGTTGCCATTGCCTGGGGTGATGTAACTCAGTTTTACTGAATACTGGCCCCCTCCCTCTGCGGTTGTGGTGACCTCTATGTCCTGGTTTGCCTGACCGCCCAGGTATGTTCCCTGGGCATTCACGGTGGTGACGCAGTCACCTGAGGCCTGGTCATTCACGCTTACGGTTAGGGTCTTCTCCTCTGAGTCTCCTTCGTTGAGGGAGAACGGCGTGGTGTCTATCGTGGAGGTGAATCCATTGAAGTCAGAATCTTGAGCAGTGTTGAGGGTCACCGTGAGGTCCTCATCTCCGTCATTGGTGATGATTATGGAGTACTCCGCAGGGTCATCCGTGGTCGCCTCCTTGGCCAGAGAATCAGCTGACATTGCAATGGAGGCCGCAGCTGAAACTGCCGGTGAAAGCACTGAGGCGAGCAGAAGAGCGACGAATAAGTTCGCTAAAACGGACCTTCTCATCGACCGACCGAGCCATTCGCCCCTCTAAGGGCTTCGGGCTCATAGTGCGGCAATAATCACGGTTATCGGGGTGCGAAACCGAAAGCGGATCAAGAAGTCTCGGCGTCGTATTCGGGATCTGGGACCCACTCCTCCTTGGCAGGGTCCCACAGCCAACCCGGGTAGTCTTCGTAGCTCTCTAGTCCGCTCTCTGGGACTCCTCCGGCACGGTCATAATCTACTGATGGGGGGTCGTTATCGGCGATTCCGTCGGAAGCGGCATGCTCGGCAGATCCACCGCCAACAGGGAGTTTGCCCAGCAGCTCGTCGATGTCACCTCCCGACCTTGAGAAGGCGAAAAGTGCAGCTCCAACAGCAGATGAAACCAGAATCAGCAGCCCAAGCAAGTAGAGGAACACGGATGTGCCCTCTCCCGATGAGTCCGAAATCACGTCAATTTCCATAGAGTAATCCATTCCAGATACGTCTTCCGCGTCAGCAAGCATAAGGGAGATTTCCCCATCAGATCCTGAGTCTGGGGTAAATGCAACCTGGACCGAGCGAGACTCCCCTGGCTGAAGGGTAACTAGCACCCCATCGAGTATCCTAATGTCCCAACCAGAAGGGGCATCTACGACCAATCGGTTAGAGATCACGGTGTTCCCGGTATTCGTCAGGGTGAAGTATAGCGTGGTTGAGTATCCCTCGTTTGCTTCGTTGAAGTTATCCAGCGACCACTCTACTTCCTTGACAGTTTCGACCAGGAGCGATATGGTCCTCCTAGACTCAATCCCATCCCCAGAGAGAACCAGCACCACTTCGGGCTCGGTCCCGGCCTCCTCATGCTCTGGGATCACTATGGTGCACCACACCATTGAGCTCTCCCCTGGGCCTATCCTCGGGGGGCTGACCGTACAGGAAGACGCCCAGTCTTCACCGGGCAGTTCCATGGTTGCGGTAGGATCCCAGTTTGAAGTGCCCTCGTTGACGACGCTCCATCCCAACTCAAAACCAGTCCCCCCCACCGGGTGGGCTCCCAGGCCCAGTGGATTGTCTGATGACTCGAAGCTGGCACCGAGAGGGAATACTACCTCATGGAATGATACGCTGGGTATGGCCCCGGAAATCACGTCTAGTGTTGCGTTCCAGTCAAAGTAGTCTCCATCATCCACTAGGAACCTAACCTCAAACAGGCCACCAGCAGCAAGTCCATTTCCTTGTATCGAGAATGTCCATTGCGTTGATGAACCCATTGAAATCTGCATTTCCTGAAGTCCGCCCTCTACTGACCATCCCCCTGGCAGCGATCTTACTATTGGGGTGATGGTTAGGTCTCGGTTACCCTGATTGGAAATCTGGATGGGGATCTGGTGCAGTGAATCGGCTAGTACCCCCTCCTGAATCCCTCCGGGAATGGGTGAGAACTCGATCAAGTCGTATGGCGAGACCACTAGTGGCATGTCGTAGGTCCAAACTTCTGAACTGACTCGTGACTTTACCAGCAATTGAGCGGTGAAGGTCGATCCGGCCTGAATCATCGTGCCTGGGGGGTTTACGGAGATTGGGGCTGAAATCGTAGCGCCCTTCAACATCGTTCCCGTTGAGCCCTGGCTCGAACCTGGGAAGGGGCCGAGTTCGTCGAATCCGACATCCCACCCAGCTGGGGAAAGTAGTTCGACATCGTAAGTCTGCGCACCATTTCCCATATTTGTAATATCCAGGGAGAGGTTTGTCGTTTCGAACGAGTCAACAGGGATAGTCTCCGAAGGGAGGCTGACTTCTGGACTTGCTAGGACTGGGACATCGAAGAAAATCTCTAGTTGGGATTCTACATCGTACTCAATGTCTGTTGCCGTAATCACCATCGAATACGTCCCTGGATCGGGGGGACCGGGGTGAACCAAGGTCAGGTTTACCGTTGTTGACGCGGCTGGACCTAGGTTGACCTCGTACTTGTCGAATGAATTGAACCAGTCAAATGACACGTCGTCGATGGTTCTAATTGGGCTCGAGACATCGATTGTGGCATTGGTCTCGAAAAGGGCGAGATTTGTCATTGTAATCTCCCATGCGGTGGTCGTGTCGGACGCTTCCTCTAGTGTCTTCCAGGGATTATCGGTTGAAGCCTGGATTCCGGGTGCGCTGACCTGTACCGTCTGAGTAAGGACGTTGTTGTCTTCGTACAACTCCTCTAGCTGGTCATTAGGGTCTACCTCGATCCTAATCTGAGTCTCTACGGCAGATTGGGGGGTCCAGTCCCACTCCAGCCTAACATCCTCTCCGGGAGACATCCCGAGGCTCTGGGTCCCTAGCAGGTTGCTGTTTGTATAAGCGGAAACGAATACTTCAGGGAATGAGCCGGAACCTTGGTTCACTATCGTCGCCGAGAATTGGGTGAGCTCCCCCACCTGTGGAATGGGAGTGGATATCTCGAATGATCCTGGGAGAATAGCAGGATCCGGGGTTAGGTCATTCACATTGACGCCCCTAACGGCAATGGCGTAGGGCTGTTGGGTTCGGCTACCACCATGTGAGAAATCCTCCACTTTGACGTTCCAAATCCCTATTGACGCAGAGTCGATCAATACTACCTCGACGTTGTTCTTGTTATCCTTCGAGCCTCCGGTCGCAGACTTACCGTCGATGAACCTATTGCCGTAGTATGTTACGGTTCCATCTGGGGAAGTGACCTCTAGGTTCAGGTCATTTCGGAGTTGCGTCCCGGAAAACGTTGACCCAGGATAGTCTGACCATGCCAGGACAACCTTCAGAGGCTCGCCGGCTCGGGTGATCTCGAAGTTGTACTCGGCCTGCTGCCCGCTGGCAAGGCGAGATCTGTCATCGACGAAAATCCCAACATCGTTGTCGGGAACTAGGGTGTTGACGAGATTCAATCGGCCCCAGCCTTCGTCATTGTTGGGAATGTCACGGGTCCCCATGTCCTCGGCTCCAAGTATCAGTAGGTCCTTGACGAGGGCACCCTGGGGGGCCGGCCTCTCTGCTATTTCCATGAGGTACTCGCGTACTAGTGCGGATGCTCCGGCTGCAGCTGGGGTGGCCATCGAAGTGCCACTGTACTCGACATACCATGGATCATTGATGTTGTTGGGCGCCTCTGTGGCCTCTTGCGCCCTGCAAGACCTGACGTAGTCACCTGGGGCAACGATATCAGGCTTGATCCTTCCATCATCAGTGGGTCCCCTGCTGCTCCAGTAGTACATCTCGTCTGCGGCATTGTTGCTATACCTGTTCACGTGCGCCCCTACGGTGATTACGTTCTTTGCAGTGCCAGGGGGCGAGACTCCGTCATCCCTCTCGTTGCCAGCTGCGAAAAGCACGGTCATGCCCTCGTATATCCAGTACTGGTCCCAAGTGGAGGTTCTGTCATCAGCGTCTTCTGATTGAGTTGTGTAGTCCCCGCCGGAGTTGAACCCTCCCCAGCTGTTTGTGTGAATTCTTGCGCTGCCAGAGCTGTACGCAGAATTGAGCAGTGAGTAAACGCCGGGACCGGAAAGTTGCCCCGTGCTATCATCCTCCATTGCCTGGAGGTAAAGTTGGGCCTCCGGAGCGACGCCCTCGTAGGTACTGGTACGGGAGCCGGAACCGAGAACCGTACATGCTACGTGGGTACCATGGCCGTCATTTGTATCCGCAGTAGAGCCGTCATTGGCCACATCCACCCTCTGGACGATTCTGTTTCCAAAGTCGCCGTGGTCGTGGTCAATTCCTGTATCCGCCACACCCACGGTCTGGCCGCTCCCGTTGAGCCCACTGAAGAAAAACGACTCTACGGTGTTTATCTCCATGTGGCTACGGGCTAGATTGTTGGATGTGGATAGGACTGGCAAGAGGGAAATGTAGGACACCTCGGGGTTCATCCCTATTTCGGCTATTTTCTCGTGGCTAACCTCCCCAAAGTGAATCCCCATTGCAGGTGACCAGTGCTCATCTAGGTAATCTGAACCTAGTTGCGAGAGGCTTCCTCCAATTCCCAGGCCGGTGGAGTCAAGCCTGTTCAGTTCCGGGTCCTTCCAACCGTTCAGTTCTACCTCTGTGGTTGTCTGGGATTCTGAATCCCAGAGGAGTTTGTCGATCATCAGTGCCAGTGGGACAAGGTGACTGGAAATTACTACTGGGAGGGAGGATGCCTTCTGTAGCTCTTCTGGGGTCCCTTGAATTAGGAAACCCGATGGTGGAATCGTGGATCTTATTGAGACCTGTGAAAGGCTGGTGATTTCGGCCCTTGCGTCCCATAGTCCGGTTTCACTGTCTACCAGGACAACTAACAGGTCTGGCCTCGGTTCCTGGAGATCCTTGGGAATTTGATCATAGAGGATTAGCCCACTGTTCGTATAAACGCCGATCGAAGAGTCCGCCCACGAGTCCCTTGGTCCCTCCTCTCCTGAAGAGATGATTGGCTTCCCCAAGTCCCTGATGCTGTCTGGATCGGGTGATATCTCGATTCTATTCGGATAGGTTTCTAGGCCCGGGTATGCCTGAACTTCGTCCTCATGCATCGCTATCGGCGATAGTGAAGATATCAGAAGAACTAGGATGAGTAGTGGAGCATTCTTTTCCATCTGCATCCACTCCCTCTTCAAATTCGATTTGATTCTATGGGTTTGTTGTCATTCCACCTAGTCATGTTTTCTAGAACAGTTTGAATGGGGCTTCATCTACGAAGACCTCTCTTGTCCAATCCCCGACCTCATGTGTCCAAAACTCGGAGTTACTGCCCCCGTAGTAGCGGTAATCCAAAGAAATCTCGATTGTGTAATGTTCCCATACGGACTGCCCGAGAACAATCATCTCCAGGTCGTCGTTCGGAGTGTTTGAGATTGAGCTGTGGGCAGGCAATTCCTCCATGTAGAAGTCGTGCCGTCCCACTTCAATGTCTTCGGAATCTAGCATTCTAATTGTCACGCTGACATCTTCAATTGCCCTGCTACCCTTGTTGTCAAGTTCTGCTAGGACAACGTGTCCGGATGCAGACTGCATGTATGCCACGTCCATGCTCACGTTGTCATAAGGGACAATCCAAATCACTGCGAAAAATGACACAGAAGCGATCAAGAAAGATAGTATGGATGCAATAACTACTCTTGATGGGGTGATTACATCAATTGCCCTGTCTCCCAACTTCTCTAGGATGACGTGTGCCGTCTCCACATCATGTTCACTTGACTCTGGGCGGAGCCTTTCCAGCAATCCCATCAGCTTCCACCCCCGAATGTTGCCAGCAGAGTCAAAATTCCAGACGAGATTGGTTCTGGCGCCATGATGTGGCTCGTTGAGCCGGAGAAGCCTGGAACCATGTTCATGAGTGATAGATCTGAAGCCAGCCCGTTCACGCCGAGGGTAGTTCCAGTGGGGACACCTCCGGTCGCCTGCGCATCAAGCATCACACCCCTAAGGTCGAAAACAGTACCTCCTACTTCTGCAGATGCCCTTGCCGAGGCCACTATACGCCCGCTCTTAACGTCCTTGACTTCGATTATTGAATATGGTCCAGCTATCTCCCTTACATGGATTGTCGCGCTCTTCAGGTCCTCTCCCAGTAACTCCATCTCTTCGAGAACCACAGGGGGTACTGTCGGAATATCGGTCGCTCGAATATACAGCTTGCTCACACCGTCCCCTCCCGAGCGAATATTGAGGCCGTACGAGTCTGTGGGCTTGACAGATAGTCGATCCGATAGGCCCTCTGCGAGCAGTACGATGTCGCCCTTGCTGTTGATTGCCCGACCCTGTGCCTCGATGTAGAGCGACATTCCCTCCGTGGAGGAAGAAAAGTCCAGAACGGGCAATCCTTGGAATGCCAGATTTTGGGTTATATCGAAGTCCATGTCTGGTTCTGTGGTCAGATTCATTGAGCCTGGAACCTGAGTGAGGAACATGGTCGCTGGCCACCATGCCCCTTCCATCCATTGCATCTGCTGTAGCATGATCGACCCGACCCCGATACCGTCTATCCTGAATTCCTCGGGAACTGTCATGTCCATCGAAATTGCAGTGCCTATGCTGGCTTGAATTGCGACTGACTCCGGGATGTCTTGGACCATTATCTCCGTCCTGCTCCCGGCCCCTCTGTCGAGCAGCAGGGCATGGAACCAGTCTAGACGGTTAGACATCCCGTACATCGTTGATGTGGATGTCTGAGTAACTCCTCCCATTGTCTGAATCCTGAACTCAGAGTCTAGGACAACGGATGTTCTTTCCCCAACCTCTAGGCCTTCGAGGGTCAGGAAAAGATCCTGGCCATTCACACCCTTGAATGATATGACAAGCTCTGAATTGAAGGGCTTCCAGCCTTCTAGTCCTAGGCTGATGTCCCACAATTGTCCTTCCTCTATTGCTGTCCTAGAAACTGAGAGATCGACCTTTGCTGGTAGATTTGGAATCCACGTCTTGAGGAAAAATCCATCCGATATTCCTGAGGTTGCTGAGTTCAAGGATACACCATGAACCCATTCTGGTTCGTCCACTGAGGCATGTCCCATAGAAGACTGGACCACTAGGTCGAACTCGGAGTCAGCATCCAGTCCCAATCCGAAAGAAAAGTCCTCCTCTCCTGATGCTGAACCAGTAGAGATGTCAGTTGTTATGCCCGCCAAGACTCCGTTAACAGACCTTCCTAGGTCCGCAAAACCTCCTATGAAGAATGCCAATCCTGAGATTCCGTTCGAGGTATTCAGCTCGGGTACATCCAATGATGGACCGGAGTCTGAACCAGTGGGGACCTTCAATGAGACCTGTGGGGGCATTGGGTCTATCTCGGCTAGGACGGAAAGTGGGAGTTGATCTGTGGTTGGAGCATTTCCGACGTTGATCATGAACGGGTTTTGTCCCTCGAATGTGGCAAAGGCTGTACCCATTCCCGTGGTGCCCTGTGCCCCCTCTTCCAATGGAGGAATCCAGCCGACTTGACTGATGCCAGATATTGCCGCCGAGAGCGATGAAGTCTGGTTGGACGGATCGTGATGGAACAGGAAGTGGTCGCCACCCATTGAGAGGGGGTTGTTTGAGTCACTAAGTTGGGCCTCAATCTTGCCTATCGGAATAGAGGAGTTGAATGATAGAACTGAGCCTGATGTAGTGGAGAAAGAGTCTGGTAAATCAGTAATCCTGGCTGCCTGCCTTTGGAAGCCCTCAAGGCCGGTATATACTATGGATTCAACTGGAGAAGACGCCGAGTACTGCTGCCCATCTGGATTTACTATAACTGAGATGCTGTTAGGGAGATCCGAAAGCCAAAGTGACTGGTGGTAAGACCCGCTAAGATTTCCTGTGTCGTGATTCACAAAGGTAAATGCGATTGGTTCCGATGAAAACGATTCGAGAGACATCGTCTGTTCTTGTGTGTCATTTGAATCTGAGAATGAGAATGCCTGCAGACCACTGAAGTTGATACTGGCCGCCACGGGAACAAGTGGATCCTTCAGTCCATCGTCAGTCTGAATTTTCCCTAGCCCACGATCTTGCGCGAGCATGATGTGATTGCCCGTAACAGTTGGATGATCGGAAGAGACGATTTGCATTATCACGGAATCCAGTGGCGTGGGGTTCCTCGATTCGAGCCAGCTGTCTGTCATTACCAGATGAATGTCCCGACCAGCGATGCCTCCTGCCCCGGTTCCCCCGCTGATTACGTCCACAACGGTAGATGGTACGTCATTCAGTACGTTTCCGACGTCTAAGAACACATCCACAATGTTGAGGATTACTGAGTCCATTATCTTGGAGATGAAGTCGAGGTTGTCTCCTGAGTCTAGGGAATTATTTGCCTCTGGTGAGCCACCTAGGCCGAATGATCCGTAAACGGCTACTGCAGTAGGGATGGACGATGCTCGGATGTGGATTCTCCTGTGATCTTCATCGGACCCCCCTCTGGAGAACCAAGAGGTGTAGTCCAAGAGTTCGAGTTGCTGGACGGATCTGAGGATGATCAGGCTTTCTGGAGGATCTGCAGGATTAATTGGCAGGGTTGGGTCATCGACATTCTGGCTGCTGTCCCTGGTGAAATTCTTGATCCCAATTATCAATCCCAGGCGATCTGGGATTGAACCGGGAAGCTCGGGCTCGTCCGAAGAGCCAAGCAACCTGAATACTCTCTCGATTTGGTTGTCCGTTAGGGAACCTGCCGGCATCCCCCTGAACCAACCCATGGAATCAGTAGTATTGCCGTAGCTTCCATCGGACTCAGAAGGAGGTAGTCCGGATCTATCCTCATAGAAATGGATGTGCAAGTCGGACCTTCTGTCGGCCCAGTACTCAATTGTGGTGAGGCTGCGCTCTCCCTCCATCCCAACAGAAGTTGGTAGCACACTGTCCGTTCTGATTACCACCTCGGCCTCTCTGGGGAGTAGCTCAGAGTCTCCATTGGGGTGAAACCTGACCTCGATGTAAGCCAATTCCCACATCTCTCTTTCTCCATTGTCTTTAGGTGGAGAGAAGTGAATGTACCCGAAACCGGCGGAAACTCCACAAGAGATCTCGATAGATTTCATTGAGGCCAATTCGGTGGAATTGTACCTATCTGGGCACTCGTCCTGCCCCCCGTTGTCGAACCTCAGGGAATAGGGCGATGAAATCGCAGCGAATGTGATTCCTGACTCTGACGGGGTACTTCCTATTCCCAGAGTCAGTAGCGCGAAAAGTGCGTCTCCGAATCCAAATGCTGCCTCAGATAGATCGAAGTAGAAACGCTCGATTCCCACTTCGAATTTGAAGAGATTTGGAGGAGTCGTGAATCTTGAGTCGATCACCCAGATGTATGTCTCTCCCTCTCCCAAGTTCAGAACTGTTCCAGAGTCGGAATATGAGAAAGCCTTGATGAGCGAAACCTGCAATGAGTCCATTTCATTCCAATCAGGGTCAGATGCGCTGTTCCCGATCTCCCTAACTGTGAATTCAATGCCGGGCTCGATCCAGAGAGTGTCACCCTCGATACCCCATCCTCCGATGAACTCGACATCGACGCTGAGTCCGACTTGGATATCATCGTCTCCATCGTTGTCGACGTCAACCGCGTGAAGGAGTGCTTCAGTCTCAGTGTTTAGTATTGAGAACAATGATGCAGAGAAGGATACTACCTCGATCTGCTCCACCACATTTCCATCTTTGTCGGTGTACTGGGTCCAAATCACATAGTCGGTGATATTGAACAGAGTCTGCCAAATATTCTCGACGAACCCAGGAGGTCTCATTCCGGGGTCTAGTAGCATCTCATAGGGGGCAGGGTGAGTGGCAGAGTGGGGGAGGGTACTTGTCATCGAGACTCCCTCCATCGCTGTACCTACCAGTGAAATTGGACTCTCGGAGTCAGACTCCGTTACCGAATCCCGCACCTGTTCAATACTCGGATCAGCCAGAGATGAGATGGAGTTTGAATTGAGTATCTCGCTCCTCTCTTGGAGCATTTCGTCCAGTTCGTCCAGTACTCCGAAGTCTTTTGATTCTACTCTGGGCTCCCCGGTAACGCTGCTAAGTGGGGAGAAGAGTGGAAGAATCAGTACAGCGAGGCAAATTATCGCGATTTTTAGAGAAGGGTCGCGATTACTAACCTCGCCGATTGGCTCGTCCATATTGGTCGCACCTCCTAGAGGTGCGCTATATGGTATTGCCCTGCGTGTACCATTCAGTATCGTCGTTTCGACGTACTCAGAGGCCAACCAACTCTTCGGACCCACAATGAGGGCAATTGGTGTATGCAGAGTCTATCCCGGGTGGAAGCTCTAGTTCGAATCTATCCGAACATGATGAGCAGTCTTTCCTGACCTTTCTTGAGTCGTCATCACTTGCTTTCTCGATATTTGTTTCTAGGTCTAGGTTGGCGATTTCAGATTGTAACTCGTCTACTTCCGAAGTTCCCATGGTAGGTTCAGAAATCTGAGTTTTATCGATGAGGTCGTTAATGTCGATTTCGACGGGGGTCCGGACCTGTGGTTCGTAGGATGGCTGAAATGGATTGGTTGTCCTTTGTCCCCACATTCCAACATCTTCGGGAGGCTTCTCAGTGGTCTGAGCTTCCTCTTCATTTTCCTCTTCCTGTTCGACGATGTCGGACATTTTTCTCCTTACTGCTAGGTTGAATGCGATGAAGCCGCCTACTGCAATAATCCCAATCACAAAGACAGCGATTATGGCTAGTCCTAGGGCTCCAAGTCCGCCTCCGGTTTCTTCGCCCTCTACTACAACAAGAATCTCCGCGAATGTGGTAAGTCCTGCTTCATTTTCCACTCTGCAGTACACATTCTGGGGTCCTTCTGTGCTGAACACGTGAATTACTTGGGGTCCGATGAATTCAATCTCATTTTCAGTGCCCTGCTCGATAATCCATGTGTATGAGATTGATGAGGACTGGTTATCGATTGCAGAAATCTGGAAAATTACCGGGTCCCCCACAGTTGCTTCGGCCTGGGAATTGTATGGAAGTGAATCTACCAGTTGCAGTAGAATCTCCGGTGGCGTTATGTCTACAAAGGAGACTTCGAGGTCATCCTGTGAACTCCTTCCCGACTTGTCGGTAACTAACAAAGAGACGATGTGGACGCCTGGGGAGAAGTCGTCGATGACTTCTATGTTAATGGAAGAAGATGCGTCTTCGTCCACCCCTGTCTGTATCGAATAGTTCGACTCGATAATATTGCCATCCAATAGCCAATCGACCCTGTCGACCCCCCAGTTGTCACTGAACCATCCGCTGATCTCCAGGACCTCCCCATATCCCTTGACAATGGTTTCTCCACCGCCTATGGAGACAACGGGGTCCGATTGGTCGATTACCGAGACCTCTATGGTCGAGCTTGCACTTCTAGAGTCGGTCGAGGTAGCCCAAAGTCGAACTGGGTAGATCCCTGGAGAGTCCCAAACATGGGTAACAGAGTATCCTGATGCATCAGATACTCCATCGTCATCGATATCCCATGAGAATGACGAGCCTTCAATCTGTTCTGATTTGTTCGGAGTATCTAATGCAGAAAGAGAGACTTGTGCTCCGACATCTACCGATTCCAAATTTGTCTCACTCGAGATGATTGGATTGAGTATCGGAGTCAAGGTGACAGTCACTGTTACTGCTGCATGGGAAGTCCCTGCTCCCCCTCCTCCCGGCCCGGCTCTGTTGTCAACAACGACGTATAGATCCTCATCTCCAATACCGCTAACCTCCCAGAGGTTCGTTCTTTCCGTGGTAACCAATAACATGTCAGCCGAAACAATCCTCGATGAGGATGACCAGTTTTCACTAGGCGAGTACAGGGAAAATGCGTCTTCGTTCATTACGAAAATATCTGGGAAGCCTTGCATGGTTCTGGCTTGTATTCTCATCTGAGTTCCTTCGTCAACCGAAAAAGGACCAGCGGCCACAGAGAAACTATCTGCTTCCACCCTGTGAATTGAGTCTGAAAGTGTGAAGGGCTCTGGAGTGATTATTCCTGCCTCTAGCGAGGCCTCCGAAGCCTGGCCTCCTTGGGACCCATGGCCCGCATCGCTGGGATGTGCTAGGTTGTCGATGACCAAGTACCATCTCGTTGTTTCTCTGTCGCTTGGCACTGACCAGTGCCACTCACCAGAACCGGAAAAGGACTCGAAAACTGATTCGGACTGCCAAACAGAATCTATTCGATACGTTTGCTCACTCTGATATATCGATACAGTGCTTGCTGAGAACAGCAAGATGTCGACATCGTTATCCGATGAAATTTGGAAGGCTATGGACTCCCCCTGTTGGAGTTCCCCTAGGTCGACTCTAATGCAAGACTGATCGGGAATAGTCCAGTTTGAGGGCAAAGAGTCCATACTGGAGTTAGAGCAGGAAATCACACCTCTCGAAACAGGACTAGCCGTAGAAGCATATGGGGCCAGGACTAGGATTGCTAGAGCAATCAGAGAAGCCCGACGCATTGTCCGGCCGTCCGCCATTTACTTTTGAACGATATCGCAGTCGCGTTCATGACTTGCTTGGCAGTTGACTAGGAATTTCGGGGGATGGGAGTAGGCGGGAACCAACGCAGGAGAACCACGTCCCCTACAGAACGGACCCATCCCCATGGTACGGCAACGTGGATTCGACCCTCAACAAGACTCTCAGGTGGGTCCGATACGAAAATGTGGGTGCAAGACCAGTTGTTTACATCTATTACAGAATCATGTACCGTTCCAAGAAGCCTACCGTCGGGAATAATCACGGGAAGACCCCTAATTTCCGAGGCGTGACGGTCTGCCATCGCGTTACGCCCCAAAGCATGTGGCATCAATATGACGGAAGAGAGGGGTTACTTTCCCCTATTCTTGTTGGCCTTTAGGCTTGGTCGGAGCTTCTCCGCACCCTTGCCCTTGTTCAGAAGGCCCCTGCCTCTCTTGCCCGCTCCGGTCTTTCCTCGGAAGGCGCGGCCCCTGTGGCTAGAACCACTGGAAACCCAACCAAGTTGCTTGTCGGACTTTATCGCTGGATGAGATGGATCGATCATTATGACCTCGTAGAACTTGTTCTTCCCGTCCTCTCCGACCCAGTATGAATTCAAGACCTCCATGTTTGGAAACCTCCTGGCAGTCCTTTCCTCCGCAATCCTCTGGATTGACTTGGCCATTGTGATCTTCTTTATCCCCGCCTTTGATGGCTTCCTCTTCATGTGGATCTTGCCCTTTCTGAGTCCACCCCTGCGGACTCTGGTCCGTACTACGACAACACCCTGCTTGGCCTTGTATCCAACTCTGCGAGCGGCATCAATACGCGTGGGCTTCTCTATTCGGCAGAATACCGGCTCTCTCCTCCAGCTTGCCATTCTAGCCACCCTATGCCTGGAAGGGATTGTTTCCTTAGGCTGCTTCCACATGCTCCTAACGTGTTGATGCAGTCCCATTAGTACTCCTCCAGCGGCCCGCCGACCTAGAACTCATTTATGAGCCTGCTTGCCTCTCAATAATTCAGTGATTGAGGAGCAAGTCGACATTCACATCGTCGAAAGAAGTTCGCTGAGGGGGCATGAGGAGGTGATTCCCTCCAATCTAGAAACCAGAATTAGCAAGCTGCAGAATAAGGGATTCTACAAACCAATTATCGTAGATTCGGAAACATTGGTGATTCTGGATGGCCATCACAAGTGGACAGCTGCCGGAGTTCTTGACCTCAATTGGGTTCCAGTAGTGAAGGTGAACTACCTTTCTGATCCCAGTGTGACAGTTGATGTTTGGCCGGGGTGCGGCAAGGAACTGATTAACAAGGAGGAAGTAATCGAAATGGGACTATCGGAGGATGTTTTCCCTCCGAAGACGAGCAGGCACATCTTCGAATTCGAAGTTCCCCAAATACAAGTCCCGCTCAAGAGCCTGAGAGCTTAGTGGTCCGCGCTCCCGGACTTGAACCGGGGACCCCCTGATGGCTGCCTACAACCAATGTGTTTCCAGTCTACAGTCAGGTGCTCTAGCCATCTGAGCTAAGCGCGGTTGAGTTGTGGAGGGACTTTCGCCTTATGTCGCTTTCCAGTCAAAGACGATAATTCCCGAAGTTGTGTGATATTGAGTAACCCCTCCGCGCTAGCCGATAGGTCAGATAATCGGCTTGTAGAACTGATTGATTCCCTCAACGGTTAAGAAGGCGAAGAATGGACTGGGGGGGCGTAATAGGCAGCGATGCCTGGGATGCACGAGGCGGGTTGATGGTAGAGGTCCCTAGCAGTTCAGTGGCTCCTGAAGCCGATTCTCACGCTCCAACGAGGGTTCCCACAGCGCTTAGGGACCGGGAGCTGGAGAGCTTCGGTCCTCCCGATCCAAGGATACTGGTTTGCGGATGTGGTGGGTCCGGCAACAACACCATGAACAGAATCACCCACATAGGCGTTGAAGGCGCAATAACGGTAGCAATCAACACAGACAAGCAGCACCTGGACAATACCAGGGCTATGCAGAAGTTACTGGTCGGCAGGCACATCACCAGGGGCCTTGGTGCCGGTGGAGACCCAGTGATGGGAAGAAGATGCGCGGAAGCGGGCAGGGATGTAATCACCAAGATTGTTGAGGGTGCGGACCTGGTTTTCGTTACCGCTGGCCTGGGAGGGGGCACTGGTACAGGGATTGCACCAGTGGTTGCTGAAGAAGCAAAGCGTTCTGGAGCACTTGTTGTGGCTGTCGTTACAACTCCATTCACGGTAGAAAGGAGGCAGCGTATGCAACGTGCTCTAGAAGGCCTGGACATGGTTAGGAAGGCCGCAGACGCAGTATTGGTTCTTGACAACAACAGACTGATGCACTTCGTCCCAAACCTACCACTAGACGAGGCTTTCAGCATCATGGACCAACTGATTGCAGAGATTGTGAAGGGAGTGGTTGAGACAATCACCCTTCCAAGCCTGATAAATCTCGACTTCGCAGATGTCCGCACGATTATGAAAGGAGGCGGGGTTACAATGATGCTCTATGGTGAGAGCGACCAGGGGCCAGAAGAGGTTGTTCACGAATCTCTGAACCACCCACTTCTGGACATTGAGATTGATGGGGCTACAGGTGCCCTGATTCACGTCACTGGAGGGCCATATATGACATTGGAGCAAGCCAATCAGGTCTGTGACTTGATGACTGCTAGGCTTTCACCGAACGCGAACGTGATTTTCGGAGCCAGACAGGATCCTGCATTTGGGGACACGATCAAGGTAATGTCGATAATAACCGGAGTGGCGCACGAGAGGTTGGACCGAGAGATGATGAGCGCGGACATGTTAGGAGACGCGTTGAACATTGCAAGAAGAGGCAGAGAGAGGGCAGACAGCGGATTTCAGAGGTTCGATTAGGTGAACGGGAGTGGATAAGCCTCAAACGGGTCGTTCAGGAGTGTGGTTCAATGACTAGAAGCATTATGGCACTCAGTCTTTCCTTTTTCCTGCTTTCTTCGGTGGCCTTTGCACC
>PBOL01000028.1 GCA_002725315.1 Methanobacteriota archaeon
ATATTGGAATCCATTATCAGTCCCAATACATGCGCAGGCCGTGGGCCCTTTCGACGTCTTGGTAGTTGGCAGCGGCGGAAGGGAGCACTCATTGGCGATTGGGTTGTCTACAAGTGAATCAGTTTCAGCGGTACATTGCTGCCCTGGGAATGCAGGGACATCCATGGTCGGTAACAACCACGATGTATCTTCATCGGACATTGACTCGATAGTCTCGCTTTCAATTGAACTGGGTGTTGGGCTTGTAGTTGTTGGACCAGAGGCACCACTAGTATCTGGACTTGCAGATAAACTCGCACTCCACTCTATCCCTTGCTTCGGGCCCCATTCAGAAGGGGCGATGCTTGAGGGCTCTAAGTTGAAGGCAAAGAGATTAATGGAGTCCCTTGGAGTTCCTACTGGGGGTTTTGAGCTAATCAGCGAAGTCTCCGAGATAGAATCTGCTCTGGACTCATTTGAGCCACCATGGGTGATAAAGAGGGATGTACTTGCAGGAGGTAAAGGAGTTACAGTCACGACATCCCGGACCGAGGCATCAAAGTCGATTATTGAGGCAATCGAACTAGACGGCTTCGTACTTTTGGAACAGTTCCTCTCTGGGGAGGAAGCATCAGTTCTGATTCTGATGGATGAATCAGGATATGTCATGCTGCCCCCGAGTCAGGATCACAAGAGAGCCCTAGATGGAGACGAGGGCCCGAACACGGGTGGAATGGGTGCTTATGCGCCCGCTCCTATAGCCACTCCAGCCGTAATGTCTAGGGTCCGGGAAGAAATAGTAGAACCAATGCATCATTACCTTAGAAATCAGACTAATCCATACAGGGGATGCCTGTTTGTGGGAATCATGATCGACTCAAATGGCTCTCCAAGGGTCGTTGAATTCAACGTTAGACTTGGGGATCCAGAAGCCCAGGTGACAATCCCATTGATCGAGACTGATCTCGGCATTATCCTCATGGCTACTGCCTCGGGTGGAATTTCTGATGTAGACGTCAAGTTCAGAGAAATGAAATCATCCACCGTAGTACTAGCTTCAGAAGGATATCCGGGAGATGTGCGGACGGGTAGGGAGATTTCTGGTTGGGATGTCAAAATAGAGGAGGGCCTGGTGTCCGGTTTCGTTCATCTGGCTGGGGCTAGTCTTGAAAGTCCCGGGGTTTTGGTATCTACCGGGGGTAGGGTCCTCTCATCTACGGGTTTGGGACCAACTCTGCAAGAAGCACTTGATGCTTCATACCAGATAATCGAAGGCATCTCCCTAGAGGGCTCACATTACCGTTCTGATATCGGATTCCGTGCTCTTTCCGTGTGAATATGATGCTGATTGTTGCCCTCTATGTTTCCAACCGTTCTACGAACGGTTAAAACAAGCGTGAAGGTCGCCGCGCTGCTGAGCCTTAGGCTTGATGGTCCGGTGGATGGGATGGAGAAAGAGAGCGAGACTACTCCAGGGCTTTTCGATTCGCATGATATTGCATATCCAGTGGCCGCCACTTTTGCCCTGCTGGGGTTGTTATTTGCCACATCCATGTTGGAAGGAAGGGCGATTGGCGGCGACTTTGTTATTGGGGCCGTTTCTCTTCCGATAGCGATAATGATTTCTTCGATTTCTGGAAGACTAACTTCCCTAGTCCCACTCCCCTCATCTGGCCTGAGGGTTTTCGGACTTTCTTCGGTCTTGCTAGTATTTTCTATTCTTGCAAATCTGATATTACCCGTGAATCACATATTCGTGATGATGTTCTTCGTCAGTGGAGTCATTTCTGCGATTCTTAACGAATGCAATAGATTCGAGGAATCATCGATTTTCTTCTCATTATTTATCGGAATAGACATTTCAGCAACATATGCTGCGGGCCTCGAGATTTCATCAGGTACAACTACTTCCCAAATAATTGATGTCCAGAGAACTGCTATTGGAACGGCGTTCTTCTCTTTTTGGCTAGCATCAATTGCACTTGGATTTGTTGTTTTGATGGCGCTCAGAGGAAATCTACAGAAGAGAGGCTCAGGTAGTTTCTTCTCCCCAATTCCTGACGTTGCCGAAAGCAAGGTGCCACTGATTTACTCCTCTCTGGCTCTACTGTCATTCCTCGTTCCACTAGTTTGGCTAGGGAGATTGGAAGACCTCGCAGAATTCTCCGAGGGTAGCCATTTGGGATATGTTTGGGGTGTTTTCTCCGCAATAGTGGTCACTATCCACGCCTTCTTTAGATCAGAGGGATGGCATGTTTTAGGTGCGGTATTAGCAATAAACTGGCTTTTGTACACTGTGGGCCACCTCCATGAAATTGGCAATACTCTCCCATCTCTTTTCTCCGAGGATGGATTCATTGGTACTTTCACTTGGTTTTTCCTAGGATTCTGGTTGAACTTCTTTGCGATATTCTTCGCTTCTAGGGGTGTATTCGGAGACATTGCACCCAAGCGTGATAAGGGCCTATTCAGGAATTGGTGGGCCGAGCATTCCTATGCTGTTTTGGTTGGGATGGCATTTGTTACGGCACTTGCAGTTAGAACCGCTTGGAACATTATCCCGGCCATGAATGCTCAGGGAACTGGATTATGGGATATGACCGGTGGCTCCGACCCTTGGTACATGAAGAGGGTCGTGGATTATGTGATCGCCGAGAGGAGCCATCTGATTTTCGATCACGATCGAGCTTATCCCATGGGGGGAATAAATCCCCGTCCACCGCTATTCTCATGGTCCCTAGCACTAGGTGGACTGGCGCTATCGTGGCTCCTAGAGATCAGTGCTGAGGAGGCAGTATGGTGGTCAGTAGCCGTACTCCCCGCGATTTATGGGGCTCTGATTGTATTTCCAATTTCTGGCATCTCCTCGCGTGTGCATAGCAGGAACGCGGGAATAATTTCCGCTTGGCTGATTGCCCTGATGCCAGGTCACATGAGCCGCTCTACTCTGGGAATGGCAGATCACGATTCGTTCGCCATGTTGTTCTTGGCAATCGCATTCTACTTCTGGATTAAGGCTTTAGAGAACCTTGATCACAAGAAGGTCTTCGAATCAGCAAGCCCAAATCCCCTATACGTCATTGCAGGAATGAGGGAAACATGGCGCAATAACCCAAAATTGATGGCAAATGCAACTATGTCCGGCATAGCCTTCTCGGTAATGGCACTTGGATGGAAGGGATTCGTTTATGGTCCCGGGATATTATTCCTAGCTTACTCATTCCAGGTCGCAGTCAATATTTTCCGAGGGAGGGACAGTCTGCAATTCACCTCTGCCGCACTGCAGATGATGATTACCTGCATAGTTCTGCCAGCACCATTCTATGCATGGCCGGGGATGAATCTACTACTGGCTCCCAGCGGAATGCAGCCTATGTTCTAAATCATCGGTTTCACATTCGCAGTCGGATGGGTTTCAAGCTCATTCCGAGACAAACCATGGCTATTGATAATAATTAGCGGAACCGCTCTTTTCGGCTCTATTCTGGCAATCTTGTACATCCTACAGGCAGCAGACAAATACAATGGATGGGACATCCTATTCACAGGTGGATTCTACTTCTCAAAGAATAAGATATTCAATACAATCGGTGAGGCGCAGGCCCCCGATAGGGGGGTACTATTCGCATCATACGGGCCAATTGTAGCCCTAATTGCAATTGGATGTGCCTTTGTTCTTCTCTGGCGTGGAACTAGACGAAATAAGTCAAGCATGACCCTTCTGGGACTATGGGCATTGATTGCGACATACATGGCTTGGTCGGCTGGACGATTCATCATGAACGCAACACCAGTCATGGCTGTCTCTGGCGGCATTGGAATCTCGATGCTATGGGGAAGTGCGAACTTCTCTGCTTTCTCCAAGGTCTGGAGGAACTCGGGGATCGGCACCCCTCGGACTAGGTTTCGATCAATATGGCCCGCAACAAAGTCCCGCCCCGGAATCCCAGCAATGCTCATGGTAATATTGCTCATTTCTTCTCAGCATGCAACATACGGAATTGACTCTGCAATTCCTCGATACTCGGAAGATGCGGTAGATGTTGACGAGGATATATACAACATAGCCCCAGATATTCTGAGGCAGGACTTCTTCAACCTCTTCTCTGTTCTGAACAGCAAGTCATACGATCCTGAGTCATCTGGACAACTATGGTACATGGGCACGTTTGGTCCTAGTTTCAACCAACAGGGTTGGAATGAGGCTTTCGAATGGCTATCGCAGCAGGACTCTGAAGTTCCGTTTAGCGAGAGGCCCGCCTTCGTATCATGGTGGGACTATGGTTTTCAGGCACTCGTTTCCGGTCAGCATCCGACGGTTGCAGACAACTTCCAGTCAGGCATCCCGCAAAGCGGAGCGATGCTACTGGCAGCAGGACAGGAAGATGTTCTTGCGTTGTTCATCGCCACCCTTGCACAGGGCGATAGGAAACAAAACGGAGGAGAATTGAGTCCGGAATTTGAGTCGGTGTTACTGTCTCACATGTCTCCTGAGCAGGCGTCCGAGTTCGAGGCCATTCTCAAGACAAACACAAAGGAGTTTGTCCTACAAAGAGCCATGGAGGTTTCAGCTGTTTACGGGGACACAGAACTCCTTAGGGGCCATTCTCTACATTCCGACGGAATCCCCCAGACTCAAGAATCCTGGAAGGTATTTGATGATGGGGAGCAGTTTGGCGAGACCGTCTTCAACGAGTCCGAGGCGATGGGACTCTTCGACGAGGCCCGCGCATCCTCTTCCTCATATGAAATAATGGAGAACCCCGAACACTACGATTTTGCAGGATACCGGTACACGTCGGACTTAATCGATGACTACGATGATGTATCCACCGACTTGCATCGTAGCAATGCCAAGTTTGCCATGATGAAAGCATTCTTGATCACTGCCTTTGATTTGCCCTCTCTTGTCTCCATTTACGATGGAATCTCCTCGATCGAAGCTTACGAGGTTTCCGACTACGGTTCTTCGGATACAATCAATCGTAATCACGAGATTCGTTATTTTGCAGTGGATAACAAACTCTATCCGTTGGGAGGGCTATACTACGGGGACTACCAGAACTACCACCGAGGTCAAACAACCGGGATTTTCCACGCCCCTACTCGACTGTCGGGACTCGATATCGGGACCTATATCTCCTCCACGTATGAAACATCAAGGAACAACGATGTGGCTAGGATGACACAGTCGGAGTATGAAGAGCAGTATCTGTCGGACATCAGGGACCAGGCCGCTGGAGTCATCACCGGAAGTGAAGTAATACAGATGACTGACATCGACTACCAGCATTTGCCAGCATTCTTCGATACAATGATCGCGAGGACATACGTAGGCTACGGGTCTTCAACGCTTGGATTATCTGGCCTAGCAGAGACTCCTTCGGTATGGTTGGCCCCACAGTATATTTCTGGTGCACCCAATAGCTACTTGCAGGGTGCCATGGCACTCCCCGGGGCAATGATGAACCACTTTGTAATTTCAAACTGGTACGATGAAACTGATGGGGGGCATTGCGAACTAAACTCCACAGGAGACAAGGTGATACAGTCCTGCGGGACTTGGCAGGACTCCAACAGACTTGTGAAGGTTCTGAAGTACTACAGCGGCGCCACTATCGAAGGAACGGTATCGCTAGATGGAGTTGGTGCAGTTCCGCACGCTCGGATTCTTATCGAAAGAGACGCATTTAGTGGCGATGAAGAACCTGACGAAAACGGGTCAGTCACCGATAGGGACTCACGGACTTACTGGATACCTATCGGAAGCACCCAAGCCGACGAGAATGGACGATTCTCCTTCACCGTACCCGCTGGAAAGATCAAGGTCTCTGCATTCTCAGGAGAACCCGATTTGGACGCCGGAAGGGCATCGATCATGATGTCTGGTTTGGGTAGTTCGATGTATGAGTTGTGGGACGAGAAAAGCACGAACAGGAATGTCAATCCTGTAACTGGGATTCTCGGGAACGTGTATGGCTCAACTTGGTTATCTGAGACAATAGTCAATATTTCCGGTGATGATGGTCACAGCAACGGCCAGTCACACATCGACGCCTCGATTTCCGTTTCGCCTTCCACTGCTTCGGGTGTGATTACTTGGTCCGGAGAACTAGATTTCAACGGGGAACCCGTAATTGGGGCAACGGTCATACTGTCGCCGTCCTCCGAAGAAGTGGCAATTGCCCCATACTCGGCACCAACCTCCGATGGAGAGATGGAAGGCGAATCACTAGAGTTCGATGGAATAGGTCAGGTAGTTTTCACTGGCCCCGGCTCAATGGTTTCCGAAGGTGTTGCATCCGTCTCAGGATTCACCGGCACCCACACCCAGTCTGTATTTGATAATCACAGTGTCACCGGAGAGGGACAATTCGAAGGAAGGGGCACGATCGTGGGCTCAATAACCGACACTGGACAGATTCCTGATTGCACGAACTCTTCTGTTCCCTCCGGCAGTGATGCTTGCTCTATTGGAGATGGCAGCTTCTTGCTAAATGGCACAGTAAATGCGACTGGCAGATTCACTTCCGAGGGATTGAGCAAATTCACTAGGAGCCTGAGTCAGGCAACGTTCATCGGTTCTGGAACATTTGAGACTGACACTTCAGAAAACCTCTCATCATTCGGGACAATAAACGGGACTGGTAAATTTTCTGGCTCCGGAATCTTCAGTGGCCCCATGGTAAGACCGGGCAGCTTCCATATCGTCGATGCACTTCCCGGACAATACTCGATTTCAGTAGACTTTGGTAATGGGACAGTAGTGGACCTCTCTACGCCGTTTACAATACCCATTAATCCCACGCCTGGACAGGTTCCAATTTCCATTTCTGGGGGTGCCATGAAGGGTACAGTTTCACTGCACTCTGGCCGAGCCCTTGAATCTCCAATTTTCATCTACCCGACCACAGATTCGATCGAAAACGCATCTTCAGAGTGTGCAAAGACTGCGAGCCCACCATGCTTGGTAATGCCGGATNAGGACGGTTCATTCGAGGTTGGACCTATTGTGCCGGGTTCATACATCTTCGAAGTTGACGTGGATGACGATGGGTTCNCAGAGATATCGTCCACATTTGTTTTCGAGTCCGACGANNCACTAGTCGCAGAATTCCCATCCGAGGTCCCTCTGATGACGGATATTTCCTTCACTCTTGAGGACTCGGGTTCCCCTGTAGGTGACTTGGACATAATGATCCGGCCGGCGAACCAGACACTGAGTCCTGTTTCCGCGACTTTCGATAATGCGTCTGGTTCATACTACGCCGAACTCTCACCTGGAAATTGGATACTAAACCACACCCTGAGTGAGGAAAAGCAAATTTGGCAAATTATTGAGGTCGGTGTAACCGATATATTGGATGCAACGTATGAGTTCGAAGTCAGCCAATTGGTCAATGGAAGCATCACTATGCCCGTCAATAAAGCGAATCCCGATCAATCAACTCAGACGATTCCATTCCAGGATGTGACGTTCAAGTGGGATGGATTCACTCTTGAATCTACCACGGACTCCGAGGGGAACTTCAGCGTGATACTACCTCGAGGAGCGCAAGTTGATGTAACCGTGGAGAGAATGATGGGAGTGGAAGGATTCCTATCAAATGGAAGTCGATTCCTTGTTTCCGAGGGAATGGCGGATTTGGATATAGAACTAGTGGACTCTGTGGTCGTTTTTGGCTCAGTAAGCCTGAACAGGGAGTCAAACACCTACAATTCTGGCTACCTNGGGTGGGAGCCAGTTGATGTAATCGCAAGTAACAATGATGGAGATATATCCGGTTTCTGGAGGGAGGAGGTATCCCCTGCTGGACTCTTNGAGATTCTTCTGCCTCTGGGAAATTGGACATTTGTACTGGATGCCGGGGAACTCGGAACTGGTCCAGCAGTTCAGAAGGAAGTCAACACCACCGTGAATGTCGAGCTCTTGATACTTCCAGAAAACAGCACTGTCCGAATTGATCTNTTCGTGGATGATGGCGGTGACAACAATGTCTCCAATGGCACTTTGGTATCCTATCCTTTCGAAATTAAGCCTCTTACTTCCAATGGTTCCGGTTACTCTGTGCCTATTGAGGGCGATGAGTGGTATACCGATGGGAGGGCCGAGATATCCCTAGAGCCCGGTAAGTACAGAATTGTTATCGATAGAGCAAACGCTTCAGCAGGCGAGCCCTTTGACACTCTATACGATGTAAACGAAATCTTCGACGTCGGGTTGGACTCTTCGGAAATTGTGCTTAGGACTGTGGGATTCGAGCCCCTCTGGCTAGTAAACGCAACATTCAGAAATGAAAGTGGAGATCTTCTGGCGAATCACGAAATCACTCTACACAATTTGGAAAGCGGCTGGAAGCAGACTCATACTACTGACGAAAACGGNAAGTTCGTAGAATATATGCCCGAAGGAGAATGGATAGTGATTGTGGAAGAATTCGAGACATACCCAGATGTCTATGAGGGACTCAGGGAATCAATCTCTGTCTCTCAGGAATCTGCAGGAATAATCGAGAATTTCCAGACATCCCAACTAGCCACCGTTTCAGTATACCTGTCTACTGAACATGAAGTCGAATCCATAGAAGTAATGTATCTCAAGTTCACTTCGCAGGAGGGATTGGGGTATTTCACAGCCGAGGCCGTCGGCTTCGAACAACCAGTAGTGATCAGAACTACTCCGGGCCTCTGGAACATCGAGATGAACCAGACAAACCAAGACGGAATCAGGATGCTCATAGACAACACATCATTGATGGAATCCGGAGTANTTGTATCTCAGAACCTCTCCTCTTTCCAGACAGTTCAGAGGCTGGTAGAACTTAGCGGCAAGGTCTTCTGGGACCTGAACGATGACGGCTCTCCNGGACTCAATGAGGGGCTAGCAAACTCAACGGTTTCAATAACCTCAGCAGATCAAGAATCTCAGACGGAGTCCCATGAAATTACCTCTGGAGAAAGTGGAGAGTGGTCTATATTCCTCCCAGCAATGAGCGAATGGACTATCGATGTGGAGAAGGAAGGATATGGCAACACATCTTCTTCAATAGTACTGCAGCAGAATTCTTTGGTTCATAATATAGAAATCGATGCCGGGGAAGTATCAGTATCGGGAACGGTCTCCTATGTCGACGAAAATTGCGTAACCAATGGGGAATGGGAAACTGTCCTAATACCCTCTCATGGGATTTCACGTGAAAGAGTCATTGCAGCAAAGCNGGGGGGACCTTCTTCAGGATGGACNGGGGAATGGTCTGCATCACTCGAACCAGGAAGTTGGGTGGCATACACATCTAGCACCGATTCATCCCAATGCAAGCACTTGGTATCTGTTGAGTCTTTCATCGTAGATGTTGATGGGGCCTTCTTGGAATCTGAACTTTCGATCGGCGGCAACCTCCTTCTAGACACCCAATGGCTTGACTATGACGGAGAAGAGCATGAACTCTCCGAGATAGTTGATTACGAATTAGAGATCAATGTAGGGATGGGAATCACGTGGTCAGAAGGGGTCCATCTCGACGATGATGGAATCCTGAGAATTTTACTTCCTACCGGCAACATCGGGACATCAAGCGAATTCATTCTCAACGAGGACGGAAGGAACGTCTCTTATTCCGGTGGACAGGGAGTTAGTATCCGGGCGTCCCAAGACACTCCGATTACCACGCTGAGTATAGAGCGCGTTTCGAAGCAGGACATTTCGATATCAGTCTCTCCATCAGAAATCATACAAGTAGACCTCCTGGACATAGACTGTGAGTCAGATTGTGAGTACGAATCCGCCCAGTTCACCCTCTCAGTAACATACGAGGGTCACAACCCATTCGATACCTACGACGTTACAGCCACCGTTCCGGGCATGGATGGAATGAACTGGAAGGTCGAGTTCCAGAACGATTCGGGGGACTGGCTGGAATCTACTTCGTTTGCCATGGGACTTGACAATGTAACCAACACGGATATTACTCTCAGGGTTGTTCCTGCAAATCGATCAGTGGCACACCACTTCCCCAATGGCCACTCCATTCTCGTTAAGTTCGCAACCCAGCAGGGTTATTCCGTCCAATCGGAGATGAATGTTCAGATTCCAAGATATTCCGGATTTGAACTTGGAGAAAACTTCGAGGAAACCATATTCTTCCAGTCCGAACAGNAACTGCTNACCATCGAGATTCCATATGNAAATCTTGGNAACAGCGACGAGATACTGTCTTTCCAGTTTGTCCCACCAGACGGCTGGGACGTTTCTGGACCAATGAGTCAACCAGTAGCTCCTTTCTCATTTGGCACCTCTACCATCACCCTTACNCANACTAGCTCCGATGACTTTGCCGATGGATACTCTGAGAACATGGAATTCAAAGTTGTAGACTCCGTTAATTTCTCGTATGATTTCCAGATTTCACTAGTGCTTGATTCTCCCTCACTTTCATTGGAGGGCAGTACAATATCGCTACTCGGAGGAGGCTCATCTGCAAGGTATGGATTCATGGAAACCTATGTGGTTACCGTTTCCAACTCCGGGAACGTGGATGCAACAGGCGTCACTCTATTGGCCAAACTATGCAGCGACATACAGGATAATGACGAAGATGGAAATTGTGACAAGTTTGAGGGAGTTAACTCAAGCGCAGTCAACGACGTTCCAAGAATGGGACAAGCAACCTTCTACATAAACATGGATTTCACACAGTACGACGGATCTGAGATTTTCTACATCCAGTTCGAAATAGCCGATGCAGAGAAGTCAGGAAAGTTGAGATCTTGTAACGACGACTCCGTAGAGAAGACATTCTGCGTCAGGGAAGCTCAACTAGGATCCAGTTCGGATGAGAACTCGAACCTGCAATACATGTGGCTAGTCCTCGCCGCGATGCTCGTCTTGCTCCTTCTGTACCTAACTAGGCGACCCGGTAGACGGACGAGCGCCCCGTTCTAATACCAATGACAAGTCGCGTAAAGCGGTGCCACAATGAAAGGCATAAGACACTTGGAACTAATGCCTGAACCAGAGGAACCGAGTCTCCTGACAGCGGTCGATTTGGATGCACCAGGATACCCTGGAGATGCATATGGGGTCTCCGATGAAGAGGCCCGGGAGCTGCGCTGGCCATTTGGCCCAATGGTTCGATTCTTGTGGCCATGGGGGGCAGTAGGATTCTCAGCTACAGTAGCTGCCTTTATTCTTCTATACCCATCGATCGCACCATTGCTTGGCGAGGTCCTACCTGACTCCGAATGGGCATACGAGGACAGTGGGATAAGGGCATTGCAGGAAAATGGAAACTTNGGAGAAGGAACCAGAGTGTGCATTGTCGACACAGGAATCGACATTTCCCATCCCGAATTCTCAGNGGTCAATCTTGTGGGATTCAGAGACTTCTATGCTAGCAATAGCAACGAAACAAGGGATATCGGCTATGAGAGCCACGGAACTTTGATGNCCGGTCTTCTTGTTTCAAACGACTCTTTCATTGGCGCGGCTCCAGGGGTTTCATTATCAGTAGCAATTGCATTGGGTCCATCGGGCAAGTCAACGAACGAGAGGATGGTTTCCCAGGCAATTAGGTGGTGCAGAATCTCGCAGAATGCAGATATTATTTCTCTAAGCCTTGGAAGCGAGCCGGGATCATGGGTCCCGTCGTCGTCTGAAACTATAGATGCTGTAAACGAGGCTCTAGGTGATGGAATTTTCGTCGTCGCCGCAGCCGGGAACGCAGACGACGACTCCAATAACTCAGANGTCTCAACTCCTGCAAGTATTGAGGGGGTAATCTCAGTAGGCGCACATGGAAAGGATGGGAATCCATGGAAGGATACTGCATCGGGCTCAGATGTAGACCCATTTTCCGGCGAAGAACGCTCGTTCCCCAATCAGAAACCGGAAATTCTTGCCCCTGGAGTCCTCCTATGGTCTTGCATATCGACCGAATACAGCCCACCTTATGCATACTCGTCCGGAACCAGTGACTCCACAGTACTTGTCACAGGGGCACTGGCGCTGATTCTCAATTTGTATGGGGATGAAATTGCCGGTGAGGACGGTAAAATAGACTCTCATGAAATGTCGCTGGTAAAGGTGGCTCTGGCCAAATCTGCTAGATCTGCCCCAGGACAAATAAATGCCCATGATGATCGAATGGGCTATGGCCTCCTAGATGCCGAGGAGTGGGCAAATCAAGTATCNCTGGAATTCGAGNTCGAAGAATAATAGTNGCAAAATCATTACAANATCGTGACACTCATCGTCCCTATGGTTAAATCGACCCGATTCGCCCGCATGGACATGGCGCGGTCTCGCAAGCGAAGCTCCATCTCCCTTACTTGCCTGTTCTTGCTGAGTGTTGTGGTTTCACTCGCACTTCCAGCTAGCACGGTTATGGCTTCCAATGAAACTACTGAAGGGACCATTACTGGTACTGAGACTTGGGCCGGGACTCATACTCTGACGGGCGACGTTACCATTGCCCCGGGTGCAAAACTCATTATTCATGCTGGCTCGACGGTTACATTCCCTAATGGCACTCATTTGGATGTCAGAGGTAGTCTTTGCGCGGGCTCTTCTTCATGCGGTAGCCCAACAAACGCCGGGCCTGCAATGAAGATCACCCTCAGGTGGAACGAACCCGAAAACTCCAGTGCTACAGGAGAGTGCTATGGGATGAGCCAGGGGAACCAAGAGATTTGGATCGATGACCCGTCTTGCAACGAGGGGATACTAATGCGCAGCTCTATCGATCTTTCCCAGACTGAACTCCGGCACGTCACATTTGATGGTGCATGGGGCGTTCCACACTATATCACTGCAGTAAG
>PBOL01000029.1 GCA_002725315.1 Methanobacteriota archaeon
ATGGGGGAGGGTCGGCCCGATCGGCCTCGATCCCCAGCGATCAGTTCTGTTCGCCCAGGTCATGGACGCCAAGCCGAAGATGTCCTACGACGAGGAGGGAGTGATGCACCCGTTCGGGACCAAGGGGGCAGTAGACAAGGTGTTCCTTGGAGACGTTGCCAGGGCCGCCCTGAGGTCAATGGGTACGCGTGAGCCAGCGAGGTTCACTCAGAACTCGGTATACGACGAGCAGACATGGGAGCTCGTCTGCAGCAATGACGAGTTGGAGGTTCGGATATCCAGCCGGCANTACTGGGGATTCGGGCTTTTCGCCAGGTGCTTCCTGAACGAGGTAGTGATCGAGGGNCCCNTGCCAACAAGGGCNAGGTGCGCANTGGACATAGCCGCCTCNCTGGGGAGGAANCCATGGGAGCCTACCAGNGTCAGGGCCTTCGAGAGGGCCACCTCGGGTTCTATTTCGGCCCATACCTCCTGCTGGGAGGAGNTGATNTCACTGGCTAGGGAGGGGATGAGCGACGAGATAACGATGCTNCAGGACTCGGTGCACGGCCTGAGAGGATTGGATGGGGCGTCTGAAGATTTGCTCGACTCGGCCGAGGAGTCCCTTGACAGGGCTAGGGAGGCGCTGGCGGACAAGAACGCGCCAGCAGTCGAAAGAGCGCTCAGCAGGGCCTCGAGCGACATCATCAGAGCAGACCCTAACTCTGGCGTTGGATCGGCCGACAGGGAACTTCTGGGCGACTAGAGGCCTAGGGTGTCCCACATCCAGGACCAGACACCGTGCTGTGCCAGGTAGACTATCAGGCTGAACGAAATGCAAGCGAAGTAGATTGCGCCCTTTGAAATCTGTATCGCGTCCTCCGACTCCTCGTCGAAGTACCTGATCAGGCCTGCAGCCTGCTGAATGCCACTGCCCTTCTTCTCCTTGGCCATCGGAGCATCGCACCTACATTCCCTATTTCAAGCCCACTAGAGCAGAAATCTAGGGCTCCAGCGTCTCAATGAGGACGCATCCCCCGTCAAGCTCGACGATCATCGAGGCGGCCCCCATNGCCGTCTCCAAGCCCTCTGTCATCAGAATCTCACGACGCATCCCNGCGTTTGACTGGAAGACCAGTCGGTGACTGAGGCGGTCTAGGACGTCCCTGTCGACTATCTGCCAGGTCCACTCGTCGCCGGATGCCGTAATCAGCGCCTCTATTGGGTTCAGGGGNCCCTGTGAGATGCCATAGTCCCTGGCTCTCTTCACTAGGTCTCCGAGCTTCAGCTTCGCCCCGATCTCGTCTGTCTTCGTTGGTTCCGATGGTGTGTTGGAGATCCTCCTCCTAAATCCAAATCCTGTCATGTGCATCCCATGCGGCAAATACCGCGACACGCCAGCGAATCGCAGACGGTATAATCGTTGTTGGTCTTGTTTGGTCCTTGGAGGTGAAATTCGGGTGCTGTCCCACTAGCCANCCAATCGAGCAATTGATGGCGAAATGTGGTGACGGCGTGATGTGGAGGAAGACGCCCCCGATTGGATCACTATGGCAAGGGGGAGCCTCCTGCTCGATGCGGTCTCCAGATGGAGGGATGCCCCCGAGGATTGGTTCGCNGGATCCTTCNACAGGCTTCCCGAGACCCTGAGAGTCAACCCGATGAGTCCTGATAGCGAGTGGGTCGAGTCGTGGCTGAAGTCCTGCTCGGCGAGCCTTGTCCCTTGGTTCAAAGGTCCTGGCAGCGCGTGGGAGATGCCATTCGACAGGGGTGCAGCAGAGGGGGAAGTGCGGGCCCTGCTCGGCGCGCTGCACGAGACCGGCAGAGTGACCCGCCAGGAGGCGGTGTCGATGATCCCGGTATTGGCCCTCGACCCACAGCCNGGAGAGCTGGTCCTGGANCTGTGTGCATCACCCGGATCGAAGACCACCCAGATCAGCGAGTGCCTCGGTGATAGCGGAGTAGTGTTCGCTAACGAGGTTGTTAGTGGCAGGGNGAATACCCTGGTCTCCAACGTACAGAGGCACGCTTCTCGCTCCCCTATAGTCATCCAGCACGACGGTAGGCACATCCCCGCGGTCCCGGAGAAAGGCTACGACAGAGTGCTGGTCGATGCCCCGTGCACCGGTTCGGGGACGACCAGGAAAAACCCGGAGGTCTGGGGNAAGTGGTCCCCCTCTTCCGGCCTCTCTCTGCACGACCTGCAGTTCGACTTGCTTAGGAGGGCAATTCGAGTCACCAGGCNGGGGGGCCGCATCGTGTATGCGACCTGCTCTCTCGACCCGGTAGAGAACGAGGCAGTGGTCGCAAGGGCCCTTTCCGAGGGAGGGGTTAGAATCCTGCCCGGTCATGCACTTCTCCCAGGAGTNCCAGCATCGGAAGGGATGGTNGAGTGGCCCNTACTGGGGGATGACGGCAAGGAGTTGGATTCCACAGATTTCCCAGAACACGTCGCCCCCCCTGGTGACGGGGGGTTGTCATCCGAACTCCCCAACTGCGTGAGAATATGGAACGATCAGATTGGGGGAGGGGGATTCTTCCTAGCCGCCCTAGAGAAGCAGGGCGGTGAAACTCCCCCTTCCGGGAAAGGGGAGGCCAGGGTAGACCGGTCAGATGACCCAGATGGCTACCCACGACCTATCGGGGAGGAATGGGAGAGGATCCTGGAGGAACACTGGGGAGGCGTCCCGGGCGACCTCTGGCACAGAGGCAAGAGCATCCTGTGGTCGACCAAGGAGGCGAGGTTGGTCTGGGAATCGGAGAGGAGCAGGAGGGGGGGCCGTATCCGTGTCCCCGGCGGGCGCTGGAGGCCCCTCAAGGTGATTCACATGGGAATGATCGCNGCNAGGACCNGGAAGGGCGATCTCGAGAGGGTNGTTTCCCGGGCGTCCCACAGGCTAAGGAAGGAAGTGGACGGCCCTTTCATGGAAGTCGAGNGCAGCGTGTTGGACGACGTCCTGATGGGGAAGCAGCCCGAGCCCCNCGACTGGAGNGAGGGTAGCAGCGTCCTGGTAGACGAGNACGGGGCCTGCCTACCAATATGGTACGGCAGCAAGGTCACCCCCATGGTGAACGAGCAGGAGATGAGGGTCATGAGGGCGGTCCGTGGGTTGCCAATCGTCTTGGACGAAGAAGAATAGCGGGCAATTATTGNGCAATCGCCCAAGAAGGTCGATGATTACGTGGCATATGTTCAAGAGCCGTGTGAATAAACGCAGACTCCCGGTGCGATAATGGACGAAGTTGACCGTAAGATTGTCAGGGCCCTCGAGGCCGATGCGAGGACCTCGCTGAGGAGNATCGCGAAGGAGGTTGGCGTTGCCCTAGGAACCGTCAGCAATCGCGTGAGGAGGATGGAGNCCATGGGGATAATCCAAGGCTACACCGTCCTGCTGGACCCCGACAAAACGGGATGGGGACTAAGCGTCGTCATCGGTCTGAGGATACAGAAGGGAAGGGTGATCAAGATACAGGAGAAGATTGCGGAGGACCATCGGGTCTACGGTGTCTACGACGTCACTGGNGACTATGACTCGATGGTGCTAGCGAGGGCGAAGGAGCGGGACGACCTCGATGACCTGATCAAGCGGGTGGCGAGCATGGAGGGCATAGAGAGGTCCGTCACGCACCTGGTCCTGAACACCGTGAAAGAGATGCCGGCATCGCTTCCGGANTAGCCCTCACAACATGTCCGAGAGGAGGCCCTGGACAACTGGAACCAGGTGCTGGGCGTGGGGGAGAAGGGACTCGACGGTCCGGCCCTCGGGCTTCATGGCCCTGAGGAGCGTGTTCCTTAGTTCCTCGTCGACATTGGAGTCGAGGGCCATCAAGCGGTCCCTGATAGAGGTCTGGAGCTTTCCACCGGTCCGGTCCCAGTCCATAAGCAGAATGATCGGGGGACCGCCGTCGACAGNCCGCTCTGAGCAGTAAGTGGAATGAAGGTAGGCAATCAGNCGGGNTCGGTCCCACCCCCTGTTTACCTTCTCTACCTTGCCAGTGAAACCCAGTTTCCTAAGGGCCTCCTCGTCCCTGATCCCCTCGACCAATATCGGGCATCCCGAGCCTCCCTCGTCCACTGGCATGTTCCTTAGAATGGCCCTAGATATCGCCTTCGCCGCGACTTCATGACGGGCAATTCTGTTCTGGGCACCCGTTGCCATCTCCCTGCAATAGGGAGGAGATGTTTGTAGATGTTGTTCAAGCGCGGTTCGGGGTTCTGACAGACGGGCTACCCGCGACCCTTATGAGGGGATTTTGACCCCGTCGAACTAGAGATTGGTATGACCGTGATGACCGTAATCTTCGAGAATCTCTGGGACCACTACATCTTGTGGTCGGTGATTGTCTCGATAATTGCCTTCGGTTGGCTGTTTCACCACTCTTTCTGGTTCGTCTCCGAGGAAGGAAAGGAGGTTCCAAACGTCGACGGTCTGAAGGTTGGCGTTTTCCCAGTGCACAACGACGACATGAGGCTCGAGGTTGCGTGGACCTTCCTGCCCTTCGTCCTGATCGTATGGCTGACATACGTGTCCTGGGCCCCACTGGATGCGATGTGGACCTCACCCTTCCCAGACTCGGACGGGGAACCNGGGCTCCATGGCTTCGCTTGCGATGACGGCTCGACGGACCACGACTTCCCCCTGGACGATGACGCCCTGTCGAACAACAGGATGAACTCACTTGGAATTATCAAGTCGGACTGCTACCACGTAATCGAAATAACCGGGCAGCAGTGGTTCTGGACCTTCGACTGCAAGGACCTCTCAACTGACCTATGCGACACGGACATGGAGACCATGGAGGTCTACGGAAGCGTGCCCGTACTCAAGCTCAAGAGAGGTGAGACTTACCTCGCAGTGATGGAGTCGCAAGACGTCACACACGCACCCTGGTTCCAACACCTGGGGACCAAGGAAGACGTGCTTCCCGGCCAGGAGACTTACCTCTGGCTGCCGATCTTCGATGATCTCACTACCGACTCAATGATGCTGTGCGCAGAGTACTGCGGGGACGCGCACTCGATCATGGCAGCCAAGCTGGTGGCAATGGACTAAGGCGATACTATGCCATCGAAGAGGAGATCTAGGGTCGCGCTGGTGGTTGTTCTAGCGGCTGCTGCGATGCTAGCTGCCCCTTCTGCTATTTCGGCGCCCGGAGGCATCAGTGGCAACTCTGTGGCGCAGGGATGTACNTGTCACGCCCTAACCCCGAGCGATTCTGTNGAGGTTTCCCTATCGGGGGTCCCGGAAAGCTACAACTACTCGGAGTCCTACAACCTNACGATTTCCTTCAGCGGTGGCCCNACATCTCCTTCGAATATCAACCAAGGGGGGTTCCACCTACATGTGAGCGATGGGGAGCTCTCCGTCACCGACGCCACTGCTCAGGTCTACAACGCTAACGAGGTTGGGCACACAGAGGCGGGCAACGACCAGACGGAGTGGGCCGTTGTTTGGACCGCGCCCGACTCAGACCGGAACGTGAATTTCGTCCTCCTGGTGAACTCGGTAAACGGGAACGAGGGCAGCTCAGAGGGCGGCAGTACAGGCGACCAGTGGAACAGGCTGGCNCTATCCATCACGGGTCCTGTAATGGTGCTAGAGGCCGCGGACCCGTTCGTCGTNCTCGGGGTNCTGATCATCGTTTCCTCCACNCTCCTAGCGATCACCCTCGCATACGTGTTCTACAGGAAGGACCCCGACTCCTTCGACTGGGACAACTTCGCCCCATGGCTGGCNGAGTGGATGACCAGCACGGACCACAAGAGGATAGGGACCCTGTACTTCCTTGCGGGCCTGTTCTTCCTCGGAGTGGGTGGCATAATGGCCATGATCATACGAATACAACTAGCGGTCCCAGGGAACGACTTCCTGACCCAGGAACAGTACAACCAGTTCTTCACCCTACACGGGACGACGATGATTTTCCTCGCGGCCATGCCNATGATCAACGGCTTCGCGAACTGGATGATCCCTCTTCAGCTAGGGGCGGCCGACCTGGCACTGCCNAGGATTAACGCAATGTCGTTCTGGCTACAGCCCTTCGCGGCCCTGCTGATCTTCACGGGGGTCTTCTCGGGCCACGGGGCGGACACGGGGTGGACCGGGTACGCCCCTTACGTCGTAAGCGAGGGCGCTCACCACGGGACAACGATGTGGGCGGCGGGCCAAATNCTGCTGGTCGCCTCCTCGACCCTGACAGGGATCAACTTCCTCACGACAATGGCCGTGATGAGGGCCCCNGGGATGGGTTGGATGCAGATGCCGCTGTTCAGCTGGTCCATCCTGGTTGCNAACGTGATGCTATTCCTCTCCATCCCCGCATTCGGCGTCGGCCTCATCCAGGTCTACCTGGACAGGGTGGTGGGGACCGCCTTCTACGACATCGCCGCAGGCGGGGACCCCCTTCTGTGGAGCCACCTCTTCTGGTACTTCGGCCACCCCGAGGTCTACGTGGTCGTGGTACCGTCCTTCGGAATCATCTCGGAGGTTATCGCGACCAGCGCCAGGAGGTCCGTGTTCGGCTACAGGTCGATGGTCTACGCCATGGCGGGAATAGGCGTGGTCGCCTTCATCGTGTACGGGCACCACATGTTCACGTCAGGGATGTCCCCCACTCTCCGATTCGTCACGATGCTGACCACAATGCTCGTGGCGGTCCCGACTGGGATCAAGATATTCAACTGGCTGATGACGATGTACGGGGGATCCCTGGTATACAGGACCCACACCCTGTGGGCACTCGGCTTCCTAGTCACATTCACCCTGGGTGGAATCTCGGGGATGTTCTTCCCCTCCATAGCCATGGACACCCACCTCCACGAGTCCTACTTCGTGGTCGCCCACTTCCACTACGTCCTNGTGGGCGGTACCGTGTTCGGGTTCTTCGCTGGGATATACTACTGGTTCCCCAAGGCCACGGGCAAGATGCTCAGCGAGAAGCTNGGGACCTTGCACTTCCTTTGCGCCTTCGTCTCGTACAACGCCCTATTCTGGCCCATGCACAGGCTGGGGGTCTGGGGGATGACCNGGAGGCACCACACCTACTTCGTGACCACGGAGGAGGCGCTGGGTTCGCTTCCCATGGAGGCCGCGGGATGGAACATGTTCATCACGGTCTCCGGGTTCCTGTTCTTCCTATCCAACTTCATACTAGTGTTCAACATGGTGATCTCGTGGGTCAGGGGCGAGGACGCCCCCGACGANCCGTGGGGAGGGTGGTCCTTCGAGTGGATGACCAGTTCCCCCCCACCCGCGCACACGCAGTACAAGCTCAGTGATGGGACATGGGGGATCCCAACCCTGGAGGACGCGAACGAGCACATAGCGAACGAGCCAGGGGCCATGGGCCGTTGGTTCCAGAGGCTGATGGTCAGTGACGAAGAGTCTGGGGAGGTGTCGCATTGAGCAGCGATGACCACCATCACCACCCCAGCGCATGGGGGCCGCACGACTGGAGNCACGGAGCACCGCACAACTCCTGGGCCCCCATCATAATGAGCGGGGGCTTCGCCCTGTTCCTCTTCGCCCTGGCAGCCGCGTACGAGTGGGGCGAGTTCATGGGATGGTACAACGTCCCGATGGTCTTCGCCTCCCTGGGCGTCATTGCTCTAGGCCTGTTTGTCTGGTGGAGGCAGGACTGGAGCTATGGGGTCGACGGCAGCGATTCCAAGCACCTCTGGGAGCCGAAGTCGACCGGCGTCCCTTTCCAGAACATCGACATCCGCAAGGTGGCCCTATGGGTCTTCCTTATGTCGGAGATGATGGTGTTCACGTCCCTTTTCAGCACCTACATGAGGTACCGGTTCGGAATTCCAAACTGCAAGACGGTGTTCGAGTCGGGGGAGTGGGTCGAGGGGNCCTCGGTGGTTTGCTTCGAGCCTGCCGGGCACCTGATTGCCTCCAGCTGGTTCCACCTGGCCCCAGGAGCCATCAACACGTTCGCACTGATCATCTCGTCCTTCACCGTCGTGCAGGCGCTCCGATACGCCAAGATGAAGGACATCGACGACGACCTCAGGAGGAAGAGGGTGACCCGCTACCTCGGGGCAACCTGGTTCCTCGCTATCCTGTTCCTTACGCTCAAGATGATCGAGTGGTTCATCGGGTTCCCNCTTCCTGAGTTCCTGCACGAGTACAACCACGGCGACTCGACTATCAAGTCGCTATACGCCGAGGGATTCCTGATCAACGCGGACAGCTACCAGCACCACGCGTACGACACCCACTACATCGAGACGCACCCCGAGGACTACTCGATCCCCGAGGACAGCGCCCTCTACGCGATGATGCAGGCGGGAACCCACCCCGGTGGCCACATGATGGCGGACATCCAGGTTAGCGCCACCACATTCTACGTGACCACGGGGACGCACGGGGCCCACGTGTTCGGCGGCATAGTCGGGCTTACCTACATGACTCTGAAGGCCGCGAGGGGCGGGTACACCCCGGACAACGCGGTCTCTATCGAGTACTTCGGGCTCTACTGGCACTTCGTTGACCTGGTATGGGTCCTGGTCTTCCCGTTCTTCTATCTGTACTGAGGTGAAAAATAAATGGCGCACTACAAGATTCTGGGTCAGGACCCATACTGGATGAACTTCTTCGGACTGATGGTGCTNACCGTGATCGAGGTCGCGGCAGTGGGAGTGGAGCTTAGCACCACCGTTACGCTGACCATACTGACTGTGATCGCGATACCCAAGTTCCTGATGATCGCTGCCATCTTCATGCACCTCTACGGGGACGAGGACTCCGGCATACTGACCCTGACCGCGCTGTTCCCGGCCTTCTTCATCATCATCATGGTCCTGTTCATCGGCCTCACCCACCCCGATTCCGCGACAGGCCTGCCGGAGTGGTGCAGGCCGGGCAACTGGGGCCTGTAAGGTTCATCCGTGGTGCTCCCTACGAGAACCCGCTGCAGACGTCGCATAGCCTGGTATTGCGCCGGATTTGAAATCCGGTGTCCTAGTGACTCGGGAGTTCAAATCTCTCCGTCTGCGCCAACAAAGGTCCTAAACTTCCTCGGAGGACCTCGTGAGCCTCCTCCACAGGTAGATGGACAGGGCCAGCAGGCCCACGGCCCAACCGGGAATGATGAGCAGGACTGCCACTACCGCTGCAATCTGCTCCAACATGGAGCCGAGATGGAGTTCTGGACTTGAACGGTGCCCTATGCTGGATCGCAGTCTACGCAGGTTTCTCCCTTGGAAAACCGGCTCAAGAAGTCCCAGACTATCTCCTCGGTGGGAATCAGCCCACCGTTTCCTGGGATGTAGTGCGGCCAGTCCTGCGGCTCCCCGTAGTCATTCTGGTACGGGTTGTGCGTGCCTGCGTAGATGGTCATGAGGCGCACCTCGGCACCGTTCTCGCATTCAGTGAAGCCCTGGGTGGAGTAAAGTGACCCCGGTTCGTTGAGGTCTGGCAAGGTACCGGTGCAGTTGTTCGCCTCGGCCAGCTCGTACAGGTTCTCGATTGCGCCCGTCTCGTATGCCTCGTTGTCGAACCACGCTGACGGGTTGAAGACTACGGACCTGGCCGTGGTCTCGTACCACACGACGTCATCCACGAAGCCATGCACCTCCATCATGGGAACGGGGGAGTAGCTCGGATCGATTTCGTCGAGGAGGTACATCGACATGCAACCCATGGCAGCGATGACGTCGCTATGGTGGAAAACGAGACTGTGGGCCATGGCACAGCCGTTTGACCATCCGGTTACGTAAATCCTGGAGGGGTCAACTGGGTGGATATCCTGTGCCATCTCGATTAGGGATACCAGGAAGCCTAGGTCATCTATCTCGTGCACCACCGCATCGCCGCAGCACCAGCCTGCGTTCCATGACTCCTCGCTGCCGCCCAGGGCAGGCTCCCCGTCCTTCGCCAGCCCCTGTGGGTAGAGGACTATGGCCCCAACCTCGTCGGCTAGGGCATCGAACCCCGTAAGTTCCTTCTGCCTGTCCGCGGAAAGGCTCCATCCATGCAGGTCCAGAAGCAGGGGTACCGGCTCCGAGCCGTTGACCGACTCCGGGACATGGGTGATCCAGCAGCGCGTCTCTTCGTCATGCTCGAAGCAGCGGTAGTCCCCCTCTTCGAAGAACGGAGGATTCTCATCCTCAGTATCAACCCCCTCCGCTCCCGCTGTCGAGTCGTTATCACCCGAAAGGCAACCGCTGAGTGTCATCGATGCTAGGATGAAGGAAATTGCGAAAGCCAGGGTCCTCTTGACCATGCTGGGTGGGCCATGTTTGGGACTATAGGGGTTTACCGGTGGGCGGGTTATTGCTTCTTACCCCATTCCTCTAGTTGCTGAACTGTCCACCCCTGTTCTAGGTATCCTCGAATCGTTTGTTCGTCCCAGTGAGGGAACAACGTCTTTGCTCTTTCAATATCAGAGCCTTTCACAAATTCGGGATTGTAAAGGTCACGTTGTTTTTCTTTCTTCTTCTGGACGGCTCGAGGAGGTTTTGGCTTATGGAAGCCTGTACTCAGAAACGGATTCTTGGATTTGTCGTTCATGGTAAGACCGATACTTATAGCATCGGAAAGCACTTTCAGTTGCATCCCTATGCTTCCGCCCAGGAAAACTGTTCCGGAAATAAGGTAACATACTGATGACAAAACCATGTAGAGGTCTCCATCTCGTGAGCCCAATTCTAGGCCAGCAAAGAAGAATAAGCCAGAAAAAATACCCAAAGTCAGGACATATAACAGGATATTTATTCCGTAAATCAAAGTGTTGGTCAAACTTAGGGTACCGAATGTCCTCATCGAAAGGACTTGGTGGATATTGGTAATAAATCCACCTAGGCACTATTTTTTCTGATCGCTCCGAATGGAATAAGCGCCACGATTCACATGGGTTGGTGGCAATGTTCCCTCAGGAGGTCCAGCGGAACAACCTGGAGTGTTTCTTCGTGGGTGGAGTGGAGGACCACCGGACACGCCACGCCCTCCTCAGCAGCATCTAGCCAAGTCTGGGCACAAACACACCACTTGTCCCCCGGGGAGAGG
>PBOL01000030.1 GCA_002725315.1 Methanobacteriota archaeon
TTTGTGGAGGATAGGGATCCAATCCAGACGGATAGCCTGTCGACCCTCCCTCCCCCTCGACTAAGCCACTCCCAAGTTCTGGACGTCCCAGGAAAAGTCGTCTCGATAATGCCGTCAATCATCGCTCTTTGCACNGAGTCGAGCCTCGGTGACAGATCCAGGAGAATCGCTGGCCCCCTTGGACCAGTCTGAAGGTGNGTGCTCCATGCCTTGAGTACATTCTTGATGTCTGGTTGCATTTCATCTATACTGTGGTTCTGGGCATCCTGNGGTCTTGCAGGGTCNAGGTGTAGCATTCCAATTGGTGGATGGGCCCTAGTTCCTGCTTCCCTGAGGCTGGTCCAGTATGCGGANATCGCCGAATCAGCNTCCCTTCCATCACCCACCAGGACTCTGTCCAGGCTTCTCTGAACTGCCCCCTCCGANTTCAGCTCCATGTTTGCCGCGCAAATCTTGGCAATATCCTCGTTCAGCTCAATGCCAAGTGCAGGCCTCTTGAGCCTCTTTGAATATGCAATCAACTGCACCCCCGAACCAGCGGCTGCATCCAGGACCACTCCAGCCGGCAAAGACATCGGTTCAATCTGCCCTGCTCTTATCGAAGCCACCGACCAGGGGGTCGAGAGCCTCCTCATCTCCTCTGTCATGATGAACTCGGGTTCTCCCTTCCTGGAAGCCTCCGGCTTATTCTTCTTCTTTGCACTGGAAAGAGCCTTCTTTGAGGGAGTNAGCGCAATGTGCTCCGCTTCAGTCACACCCCTTCCTGTTTGGTCCTCAGTCAAGTTACTTTCGTGACTAACCGCTAGATAGAGGGGCTCTGTTGACCTTTAGTTGGAATCTGAGCCAACTGTCCCTCAATTCGTGGTCATCTGAGTTACCATATGCAAGGGGNGGAGGAAGGAGAGTAGTGTGAGATGTGCCAGTGTCAATTCCAGGATATGCGGCCCCCCGATCAGAGTCAATGTCCAAACCTATCGCGGACCACTCGAAACCATCGATGTAGGCCGGATCGTTTCCAGCATTTACCCAAAGNGTGCCTTCGTCAAGCTGCTCGTCTGTATCCGCGTCCCACAGGATATAATCCACTTCTACCCTATCATTGTAGTCCACGTGAACATCCTTCTGTTCTGTACCTTCGAAAATATTCACATCTAGCCGTACCTGTGCTTGGAGCACCGATACATGGGTTGCAGTAATGCTGACCTCCCTTTCAGTAATGCTCTCGATAAGGTCGATCTCAAGAATCACGCTTCCATTGGGCTCCAAGTCGTTGATGATTAGGTGCTCCTCANCACNGATTGCGAAGACCAACCCTCCACCGCTGATTTCCATTACCAGGCTCAATGTCTCGTTTCCCCGGTTGAAAACTGCCACGCTAGCAGCATCCCCCTCNCCTTGGTGCTCCCAGTCACATCGCAACTCTCCCGGAAAGAGGAAACCATCGTCCTGNTCNGCAAGAGANTCAGGCCACTCCCAATCGTCCTCCCTAGAAGAGCAGGTGTCGAGTAGAAGGGCAANTTCCCATATCCATCGCCCCTCGCTTTCAAGCATCTCCACATCAGTAGCCCCAAAATTTGCTTCGAGATCATCGAGAAAACTGATCGCAGAAATTCCTACCCAGATGGTTGATGAGATTAGGACGACCACGGTACCGATCGACAGCACCAGCGCGGCCCTTGGGACTGCCATCCTGTTTAGCCCGAGAGGAACTGGGGGATGCTCTACCTCGTCAGGGGTGTCCGATATCCACGACCTTGTCACGACTCGCTTGTACAAAGCGCCCGTCATCAACGTTGGCACTTCAGGACNAAATTTCCTAGTCTCTNACCATATCTTCTTGCCTAGCCGAACCCAGCCAAGCAACTATTCCCAATTCGAGAGCCAGTACTACCAGTCCAATCAGCAGATTCTCTGGTTCAGAAATCTCGTTCGTAACGAANATCAGGGAGCAGAGTACAGCAGCGACCAATTCGGCAAGACCCCAAATTCTCAGTGCCTTCCTCAACTGTAGAATTCCCACTACCCAAACCGATGTAGACATAGCAACCAACAGCATTGGCATCTCTATTTGCACTAGCAGACCCATGCCCAATGCCCCTGAAACAACGAATAAGTGACCATCTGCAGCCAATGTCATTGTCCACTTTTCCATGTTCAGAGGAACGGTAAGGACGCATGCAAGAATTAGAATAAGCCCGAAAGCCAGAATCATTTCGTACATCAAATCCCAAAGCCCCTCTCTCCATGATGCCATTGCGATCAGTGCAGCAACCGCTGCGGGAAGTGACAGGCCCAGACCGGTCGGCTCCAATGTCTTCCAGCTCCTGTAGCACCCGCTGGCTGCAGCGAGGACTCCCGCGATGCCGAATGAAAGCAATACAATNGCAAACGAGCGAGCACCAATGACTGACCCACTTGCATGGNCATCTCGACCAAGTTGACCTCTCCTTTCATCCAACCAGAATGAGACTATAACACATAGAATCAGCAGAACCTCTTGAAGAATCCAGGGCAGTTTCCAGTCAACAAGATCACCTTCNAATGGGTCGACGCTAAGTGGCATTGGCAGACCTCCCCCCAACATCGCGCCTAGAACTCGCACNGATAGTAGGGACAACACAAACCAGTCAATCGCAATGGCGATTCTTTCCTGCAGATTCCTTTGATGAACTAAGGAAACCATCACGAGCAGTAATATCAGAATTGTCAGAACGGCCAAGTCAAGGAGAGTTTGGTTGCTGCTCCCCGGTGAAATTACATGCGCAGTGACCAGNGCTGTTCCTAGGCCCAATATGGTGAATGCTATCGGCATCTCTATTCCCAGAGTATGCGGCAAGTTGAGCTCCAGNCCCCTTGTCCTATTCCTGATTAGTAATACGATAAGTAACGAGAACCCGCCTCCAGCCAATAGGAAGAGCGGCCATATCTCTTGCCTCGAACCAAATAATGCCCCGAAGATTGTGGTCGTTGTCAGTGCCACTGCAAGTACGAACAACCCAACGATTGGCCTGTGACTGATGTCTGTAGTTAGCAACTCGTCAATTTCGGCAGACTCCGACAAATGCCTACTCTTTTTCCTGATTTCAGAGAGCTCAGCCATCTTTGGGTTGTAGGAGCCAACTGATCCCTCACTCAGGACATCATTTTCAGGCAGACCCAAACTTGCNTCTTTCAGAATATTGTCCCGCTTCGCNATGGTCTTCAACTCAGATCTCAGCTCCCCCTTAGCNATCAGCCAGACNGATGTAATAGCGAACATTGAGACTGATGCGGCAATAACCCCTGNCTCTTCCGATTTGAGCGCCAATAAAGTAGTCAGAATAATTAGTACCAGTGAGGATGCTGCAGCAGGGAGTATCTTCTCCAACTTGTCAGATTTCGGAAGGTAAATTGCTAGCAAAACAGCCAAGCAAACGACCGCCATTACTTCCGCATTAGGGGAAGGCAAATCGTCGATCTCGAANGGCAACCAGTCTGGGTGNCTTAGAGTGGCCGANCCCTGCCTGTCGACAATAGCAACTAGGACTGGTAGGGATGCTAGTCCCATCCCTAGGCTGAACTCATCTTCTCCAAATCGAATCAGGAAACCCACTGTGATGCATAGAATTGCCATCATTGACTGGTCTAGTCCGTGCCTCCATTGNACNACTACGGCAATTATGGCCACAGCGCACATTATCCCCCNTCCTCCTCCTGCCCTGAGTCCTTTGATGCAGGCTAACGAATGCGTAATTGCCAACAGTGAAACTATTGCAACTATGGTAACCGAGTCGAAGCCGCCAAACTGGGCCAAGAATAGTATTGTGAGAGAGGGAAGCCAAAGACCAATGCTCCATAATTGAAGAANTCCAGAATCCCTGATAGACGATGANACCTCTGACACTCCTAGGAATCTGGATGCTAGGTTTACTCCATTTTCGCCCATTCTGGTGTTTACCACATAGAGAAGCAGACAAGAAATACCCAGGTATATCGCTAGAGGAGCCGGATCCAGATCTACAAGACCACCTGGATCGGACATTTCGTTTGCAAGCATTATGGTACGATATGTTTCCTGCACAATCTCCTCGATCAGCATCCAAGACCACGGGAGGAGAACAGTCACTCCGGCAAGAGACGGGGACTCTCTGCTGAGTGCCAGTACTGCAGTTCCAATGTGAAGAACTGCCAATAGTCCCAGCAGTAATGCCCCCCCATCTCCCCCNGAATCCGACATTTTTGTAGGAACCAGNATCACCAATATTCCTAGAATAGCCAACGATCCAACCCATAGAACCCTATCAGAGACGCTATTCTGGTCTCTGAGGATAACCGCACCAGTGGTTATTGCTCCCAGAACCGTGAACACGTGATAGGAAGAAACTCCAAGAGACTCGTGAACCAAGTCCCCCAGTAGCAGTATCGTGGTAAGAATCAGGCCCGAAGATACCAATGGCAACGCAACGCGCCGACCCCCGACACCNCTCACGACTAGGTAAGAACCTCCGAANGCTCCGCCGANGAAGGTAATCATCCCCANAGCGTATCCTACGTCATCTCTGTTCGAAGCCACTGCNAGGACCGCACCGACCATCCCTAGGGAAATTGAGACACCCCAGAGTCCGGGCCTTCCTAGTCCCAAAGNCTCGAACCCTTTCGAGAACCAGTTTTCCTCACGGGCGAACCTNGCGGCCATTATCGCGTTTAGCACCGTCACTGTCATCAGTAGCAAGAACAGAAGTAAGGGCGAGTCAAGGGGTAGAANGCGAAGTTGACCGACCTCGAATCCTGAGGTTAGTGCATGCATTCCGATCCATAGGTTGGAGGAAGCAATTCCCAGTGATGCCAGGTTTCCAGACTTCCTATTCAGTGCNAGACCATGTACAAGAATGGTTGCGAGAAGNATCATGGCAGCAACTCCATTTTCCCCGAACTCGGTTCCCGCAGTTGAGCCAATCGCAAGAAGAACCAGAGTCGATTGAGCCGCAATCGCATCCTGGTCATGACGATATGAGACGTAGACGTTCAGTCCGACTAGAAGCAGAAGAGAGATTCCTAGGACTAGGTCGCTTTCAATCACTCCCCACTGCCTGAGCTCTATTGCAAGTCCATAGAGGACCTTCATTGAGATTATCACCCATGTTACTCCTAGGAGGACCATGCCCTCTTTCGGTACCCAATACTCACCTAGGACGAATCCAATTGTTGCCAGAATTAGAAGAGCGATGGTACCAACTAGAGGATCGAAGGTCCTTCCGATTTGGATGCTTATCGCACTGTAAACAATCACCATGGATGCCATTAGTATCCAGTTTACTCTACGCTCTCCTTCAAGTGCCAAATCGGTGACAATGTCCCTCTCAGGTGAAGATGAGACGGTTCCATCCGATTGAACTGCTCCAGGGGTTCTACTGCCCTTGTCTATGAATGGGTCGAACACATCTCCAATCGCTTCNTCTACTNGCTCAGAGCCTTCTTCCTCTTTTGTCGAAGGATTATGCTCGATGTCGATGATGCCTATCCCGGTTGAGCGCTTGAATTTGCGCTCACGGATTATCCTGTCATCCGGTTCCTCATCTGCCATCACCCTTCCAACTAGGCCAGCATTGCATAATCACATCCCCTTCTGGGGTCCGGATTCAGCCGAATGGTTCAGTTTGTAGGATATTCCAAGCCGCAACGCTTGAAGGCCTGATGACACTCCCGTCGTCTGGGGGCGTTGGATGCAGGATTCCTCACAAGAGTCTGCAGTACCACTATCTGAACATGGCCTCGATCCCATCGGCGAAGTTCATTGGAACAAGGACTGGGAGTATTTGCATTCTATCGCCGTAGAACTTGAAGAGGCGAGGTTGACTTCNCAGGGTGTTCTNCTAGCCACCACNGGAGAGAGGACGGGACGCTCACCNAATGACAGATTCATCGTAGANGAACCCGGTCTGGCAGAGGATGTCTGGTGGGGCAAGGTAAACAAGTCAACAACTTCCAATGTCTTCGAAAACCTCCTTGGAATGGTGAGGGGGCACCTAAATTCCCGTGAGAATCTGTTTGTCAAGGACGCATTCTGCGGAGCGGATCCGAATAATCGGATGCCGGTTAGGCTGGTCACGGAGAAGGCATGGCACGCCGCATTCATGCACAACATGTTCGTTAGGGCCGATGAGGAAGAGCTCCGAACCCATGTGCCCGAGTTCACTATACTGCATGCCCCCACACTTCGGGCAGTGCCTGGAAGGGATGGCACGAATTCTCATGTTTTCGTGATGCTGGCTCTTGATCGAGGACTCGTCATTATCGGCGGGACTCGCTATGCTGGCGAGATAAAGAAGGCCATTTTCACAATAATGAACCACATTCTTCCATTGGAGGGGACGCTCCCGATGCACTGTTCGGCCAATACGGACGGGAATAGTTCGGCATTGTTCTTCGGGCTTTCTGGCACCGGCAAGACTACTCTGTCCGCCGACCCAAATAGGGCCCTGGTTGGAGATGACGAACATGGTTGGTCCGATGANGGAATCTTCAACTTCGAGGGAGGCTGTTATGCCAAACTAATCGGGCTATCGGAGGAGGACGAGCCGGCAATACATGCAACGACGAAGATGCCCGGCTCAATCTTGGAGAATGTCGTTCTGAACGCGGATGGGACACCNGACTTCGAGAATGGCTCGCTAACCCAGAACACCCGCGGCTCATACCCCATCGAGTACATTGAGAACAGGACCCCGGACTCCATGGCCGGACATCCGAAGAACGTGGTTTTTCTGACATGCGACGCCTTTGGAGTGATTCCGCCCCTCTCCCGCCTAACGCCAGAGCAGGCTGCATACCACTTCATCTCGGGATACACGGCCAAGGTTGCCGGGACTGAGGTAGGAATTAGCGAGCCACAGGCGACTTTCTCAACCTGCTTCGGAGCCCCATTCATGCCAAGGCACCCCAGTGTCTACGCCGACCTTCTTTCACAGAAGATCAAGAGACACGAAGCTAAGTGTTGGATGATAAACACNGGGTGGGTTGCCGGAGGTTACGGTGACAGCAGCAGGATCAAGATCAAGTGGACGAGAACGCTGCTAAATGCCGCCCTGAGCGGAGATTTGGATGACGTGGTCTTCGTTACCGACGAGAGGTTTGGATTCGCAGTCCCCCTGACCTGCGAGGGAGTGCCCGACTCCATCCTTCAGCCTAGGGAGACCTGGCACGACAAGAAGAAGTTCGATGGAACCGCAAATCTTCTGGCCCAGATGTTCATTGAGAACTTCGAGCAGTTCTCTTCTGGGTGCTCGGAAGAGGTCAGGCAGGCAGGCCCTAAGCCGCTTCTAGTCGATTAGCCTCTGCTTAGCGTCCCTCTGGGCGTCGACAGCGCAAATCGCTGCCATGTGGACTACCTCTCGAACGCTGTCTCCCCTCTGTAGGACGTGGGCCGGCCGGGAAAGCCCCTCAAGGATTGGGCCAGTCATCTCGGCCCCTGCAATCCTTTGAAGAAGCTTNTAGGCGATGTTTGCAGATGCTAGATTNGGGCATATNAGTACGTTTGCAGGACCATCGAATGACATGAANGGGAAGTCATTCTGGATTTCTGGGACCAATGCAGTATCGGCTTGCATCGGCCCATCGATGATCAAATCCGGATCCATCTCCCTAGCCATCTCAATAGCCTCTTCGATCCTGTCAGTCCTCATTTCCTCAGAAGTTCCGAAGTTNGAGAACGACAGCATAGCAACCTTTGGCTTAACTCCGAACCTTCTGGCGACCTTGGCTGTCTGAATTGCTATCTCAGCTAGGGTTCTCGAGTCCGGATAAATGTTGATAGTGGCATCTCCGATGAACATCAACTGACNATTAACAGTCATCATGTACATGCCGACAATGCGGTGGGAATCGGGATCGGGTCCGATTACCTGTAGGCACGGCCTCACAATGTCCGGATAGTGGTGCGAGACCCCTCCGAGGTATCCATCAGCATCCCTCATTCGAACCATCATTGGAGCGAAGTATGTCGCCGACTTCAGAAGTCGCACTGCATCGTCCCTAGTCAGNCCCCTACGTCCGCGTAGACGGTGNAACTCATCGGCGTAATCACCCCTCCTCCTAGAGTCGTACCGCACATCTATCGTTTCACATTCGAATTCGAGCCCCAACTCCTCTTTCACGGCGGAGATTCTCTCTAGTTGCCCAAGTAGAATTGGACTGCAGATTCCCTCAGCAATACACTGTGCTGCTGCTTTGAGGATGGTCGGGTGCTCGCCTTCGCAGAACACTATCTTCTGAGTGTCCCTCTTTGCCTGATTGATAACTCTCCTCATTATCGACCGAGTGAGTCCAAGCCTAGCCTCCAACTCCTCTCTGTAGGCCTCAGCATCGAAATCATCTGCAGAAATCCTGGAGACTCCTTCTTTCACNGCTGCCTCCGCAACAGCACTGGCCTCCCAGATTAGCACTCTTGCATCGAACGGCTTTGGGATTAGGTATTCGGGTCCGAAATGCATCTGCTCTCCTCCGTAGGCCGAAAGAACATCGTCTGGAACTGGCTCNTTTGCAAGTTCTGCGAGAGCCTGGGTAGCGGCCATCTTCATCCCCTCGGTGATCTCGGTTGCTCTGACATCAAGAGCCCCCCTGAAGATATAGGGGAACCCTAGGACATTGTTGATCTGGTTGGGGTAGTCCGATCTACCAGTAGCCACAATTGCATCCTCCCTAACGCTCATTACCTCCTCGGGGGTAATCTCTGGATCTGGATTTGCCAGTGCGAAAATTAGTGGCCTATCTGCCATTTTGCTAACCATCTCGGCAGAAACGAGGCCCCCCTTGGAGAGCCCCAGGAAAACATCAGCNCCCTCTAGGGCATCCCCAATTCCTCCATCATCGATATCTCTAGCGAAGGCCGACTTGTACTCGTTCAACTCCCCGTTCTCGCTTCTTTTCTTCGTGATTATTCCTTTCGAGTCAGCCATCACCAGGTTTTCTTGGGACACTCCGAGCCTCAGATAGTGCTTCGCACAGGAAATCGCAGACGCCCCCGCCCCCAGTATCACCACTCTAACTTCTCCAATTTCCTTCTCAACCACCTCTAGGCCATTGAGAAGGGCCGCTCCAGAGATGATTGCGGTTCCATGCTGATCGTCATGCATGACAGGTATATCCAACTCCTCGACCAGCCTCCTCTCAATCTCAAAGCATTCCGGGGCGCTTATGTCCTCGAGGTTTATTCCGCCAAATGTAGGTGCAATGGCCTTGACGGCCTCAACGAATTGGTCCACATCAGTCCTGTCGACCTCAATGTCGAAAACGTCGATATCTGCGAATGCCTTGAACAGAAGCCCCTTCCCCTCCATCACAGGCTTGCTGGCTAGAGCACCTATGTCGCCCAAGCCAAGAACCGCAGTCCCATTGCTGATTACTGCAACCAGGTTTCCCTTGGAGGTGTACTTGTACACGTCATCGGCTTGGTCCCTGATTTCCTCGCATGGGTAAGCAACCCCCGGAGAATANGCGAGAGACAACTCTCTCTGGGTCCCATGAGGCTTTGTGGGTTGGACAGTAACCTTTCCTGGTGGGTCNGATGAATGGTAGTTCAGCGCGTCTTTGCGCAGTTGCTTGTTGCCCACAGGACCACCTCTCGGGTGCCCCGGACTGCCCCTCTCCTATGATGCTATCCTATTGCTAATCCAAAGATTATCGGCCAACAATGCCTCGTAATCGATATTTCCGTGATACCGCGCATTTATCGATGAGCAAGTCGCAGTCGTCTACCCATACCTTTCATAAATCGCACATCGAGGGGTGGATTTCGTGCCCGTACGCCCCACTACCATCCCACGCAGGCGCAAGGCCAAGGCTGGGACCCTGGTCCTGCTGATGGTCCTGCTTCCGTTAGGGTCTATGACATCGGAGGTTTTCGAGATTGAAGGGCTCTCCGAGAAAGACCATCTCGATGGNGTAGCCCCCAGAACATGGGGGGTCAACGGAAGCAACGATACTGGGTGGATTGACATGGAGGCAGTCGGCTCCGATCCTGAGAACGGGACCCCAGCTTATGCCGATCTGATGNTCGAGTTCGCACCAGGGGCGGTGATTAGCAACCTAACTCTTGAAATCGCTGTGAACGGGAGCGATGGGTACTGGGCCAATCAGCCCCAACTCTCCATAATGAACACACAGACACAGATTCTTGACTGGAGCGGACAGGGTGACCTGGGAAGGCAAGACGCATTCTCGAACAACCCCCCGACCGTGACNGGNGGGATACTAGACACCTCGCTNAAGCCNAATTCAGTCAGCGACGCATCGTGGGAACTGCCAACCGGGATCGAAATCACTGACTTGGTTATCGAGGCCTTNCGCCCAGTTGACCCAAAACTGTCATTCAATCCGCTAAATGTCACTATTCACGATAGTGGCTACAATCCCTTCGATGGCAGGCTATACCTGCTGGTAAACGATGACCTCCTCCATCTCGATGACAACGCAAACAAGCGAATAATCGACATAATCACAGGAATCTCGGGACGGTCATTGGCGGTGGACGCAAATCGGGACGTACTGTATGTCGGAGACTCGTCAGGAAACGTATCTGCTACAAGGCTCAGCGACTCAACAGCGATTTCTGGCTTCCCGGCGGATGTTAACTTAACCAGCGAAGAGCCGATAATTGCCATGGCTGTGGACGTGTTTGGAGTGGTCTGGGCGGCCACCGAGTGCAATCTTCACTACCTGTCGCCTACAAAGTCGTCCAGTTGGAACTCCTTCGAGTTCTGCCTNGGCTCGGACGACGAGGTCCCAGTCCGCCTCCAGGTCGATGGGAGGGAACTTTTCGTAGCCACACAGGAACACGGTATTCACGCAATCAACTACAACGTCTCTTCGAACGACTCCTCCATAATGGTGGTAGACAGGAATACCGTATGGTCCTCGTCAAACTTCCTCTCAGGAGACTCCATCTCCGATATCGCGATTTCCGACGACATCCTCTACATCGCAACATCGGACTCTGGAATAGATAGATTGGACCTCTCTTCGGCCACTTGGCTGTCCCCGTGGTCATCAGGGAACTGGCTCAATTCCGACACTGTGGTGGGATTGGCCGCAACCCCCGGGTGGCTGCACATCCTGGGTGAGGACATGGTCCAGGCATACGATACAGACACGCTTCTATTCCGCTCCGAAATACCCCTTTCCGACCTCGGTCTGGCAGGACCGGGTTCGACAATAGTCGGGTGGCCCAGCGGACCTGACAGGGCCCCCTCATCGTCCATGGCGCTAGTCAGCGATGGCTCCGGGGCTCTCGGCAGGGTTCTGGGCGAGTTGGCAGTCGGTAACATGGCCGTTGTCAGCAGCCCTTCGATAGACGATGCCGACGTCGTTGCAATAATCGATGACGGGGAGGCGGGGGAGTTCTGGATTTCCTCAGGCAGCGTCATCGATATGTTGGACAGGAGAGCAGGGTTGTGGAAGACGCCCCTCGACTTGGAAGACCATGTCACAGACCCCGGTGCGATTACAGACATCGCACAGGACGAGAACGGGTGGGTTTGGGTCAGCACAACAGGAAGCGGAGCGCACAGGATTAGCAGCATCGACGGCTCTTACTACGGCAGCATACAGGGCCTTAGCTCCTCTCACGCAACCAGCATCGCATACGACGCCAGCCACGACATCCTTGTCATCGGCCACTTAGAAACGGGGGTGTCTCTGTATTCGACCTCCCTCCAGCAGGTGGTTGATACGTTCTCGACATCGAATGGTCTAGACTCCGACTCCGTCAGGGACATCGCCACTAGGTACGGTGTCGCGTACATCGCTACAGGGGACCAGGGAGTGATGAGGATAGACCTGAGTGGTCCCACGATCATTGGCTCATGGCAGTCACTCGGGGTCGACAACCTCGATGCGACGCCCCTAGCAGTGGATGGGGACACAATATACCTGGGCCTTCCAGGACTTGGGGTACTTATCATCGACAGGCTGACCAGCGACATAATCGACCTTTGGACGCCAGATGATCCGAATGGGATTCCAGACGCAGACGTGAACACACTCGCAATAGACTACTACGGGGGGCTGCTCGTCGGCTCGGAAGTCCAGAACTCTGGAGCTAACAGCAATGGCGGACTAGCTAGGTGGGACGGGACCTCGTGGGAGCTACTTCCAACCAGCATCCCCGGTTGGAGCAACGACCCGTACGAGTTCTACGACGTATCGAGCGATGGGAACGGCATCTACGCTGGAACAAACAGGGGCGCATGCATGTGGAATTGGCCAACGGCAAACCAGCCCTCTATCGAACTCGAGGAATGCTGGACCTCCGGCGGAGGCGGGGGCGGGGGTGGTGGAGGCCAGGGAGACGGCATGCCATCCCGATTCGTCATCACTGTCGTACCAATAGGCACTGACCTCCTGTACGCGGGGACAATAGAGGGTGCAGCCGTGATCAATACTGCGAACGGCACCGTGGTAGATGTCTGGACTGCCGGCGATGACACCGAGAGAGCCAGGATTGCTAAGGTGGGAGAAATAGTATACCTAGGATTCGAGAACATCGGAATCGCAAGGTACAACCTGACCTCTGGTGAGTGGCTGCCTGCCTGGGACGGCTCCCAGGGAATCCTCTCCGACGACGATGTAACGGCGCTGATCCCGGGACAGCATCCCGGGACCCTGTGGGCAGGAGGCGACTTCGGCCTGGTGCTGATTGACGTGGCGAACGAGACCGCGCTGATCCAGTGGGACAGGGGGGGCAACCAGAACGGCCCTACGCTGCCCACGTACTCCCCCGCCGAGATACTAATCGTCGACGACGTGATGTACTACTCCCCGCAGAGGGCGAACCCCTGGAACCAGAGGGACGAGATACACAGGATAGACCTCAACAACAACACGAGCCTGTCTGCGATAGACGCAGGGGCACGCTTGGGATTCCAAGGCGTCGTCCATGGGATGAACCAGATCGGAGAGGAGGTATGGATCAGCGTGGTCGAGACCTCGGGATGGGGAGGTGGAAACGATCCGGGGACGATAGTAAGGTGGAACACGACCAGCGGCGACTGGTCGGACTCTCTGGAGACGATTGGAGACGTGGGACGGGTCAACGCCCGCTACCTGGGGGACTGCTTCCCGCTCAACTCCTCGTGCGAGCTGTGGGTGGCTTACGGTGACAACATCCTACGCAGGTTCTCCGCCGGCAACATGACTCTCCTGGACCAGTGGAACGACGTGGACGGCCGCATAAGGGGAATGGCAGAGTACCAGGGGGAGTACCTATTCGCGAGCATGAACGGAATCCTGAGGTGGAACCCCTCAAACGAGACCTGGCTCCCATCATGGCTCCCTGGGGATGGCCTTCCCAGCGAGTCAGAGCTCGACTTCTACTCCATGGCGGTGGTCGGAGACGACCTCTGGGCCTCCTCCGGGAACGGAAACGACGGTCACGTAATGAGGCTCTCGGGCAACAACAGCAACTGGACTACGTGGGACGTCGACACCAATGACATCCCCGACGGATACGGCGCCGACATAGTTCTCTGCAATGACATAGTCCATGTCGCGATAGGCTTCCAGGCATGGCAGTGGTGGGCGTCTGGAGGGGGGGTCGCACGATTCGACTTGGCCGACAACGACGGAGACGGTATCACGGAGGAGTGGATAACATCCCTAAACGAGGACAACTCGAACATAGCGGACAGGGACGTCAGGGCTCTTGCCTGCGATGAGGGCCACGACATCCTCTACCTCGGCTTCGACACCGAGGACGTCGGCATCGACCGATTCAACTACGACACCAACAGCTTCCTCCCGACCCTTACGCCTAACAGGGGCGTTTCCCCGGAGAAGGTATTCCCCGGGGGGATGACCCACGACAACAACCTACTGCTGGTGGCTCACTGGGACGGTGCAGGCGGAATCACCCGGGTAATCACCTCTGGCACATCCGCTTCCAACGGCCAGGTGATAGGAACGGGAATGGACGCATGCTCCATCGTCAGGGCACCAACGCAGGGCGTCGCATACGCCATCGGGAGGTCGGGGGACTCTTCCGGGATTAACCGCGTGGACCGACTGGACAGCACCGGCCTGATAGAGGGGGGCTTCGACGAGCTCGTGGGACTACCCTCGGGAGTGGTGCACGAGATGGTGTCCAACGAGACCCACGTCTGGGTCACAGTGGGCTCCTCGGAGTACTCCTACCTGGGCTCCACTATCCTCCAGGGGGAGATTTTGCAGAACGGTTCGGTAAACTGGCAGTACGGCTATGACGCGTTATACGAGAACCTGAACGAGATCATGCTTCTCGATGGGGAGCTCTGGGCATCCGTGGTCGGCGGGGGGCTGTGGTCCGTGAACCTGACACAGCGAGCCTTCCAGCCAACGCCTCCGGCCCTTCACAACCAGATGGATGGCATGCTGATGGACGACGGGCAGATGTACGTGGGCCTGATGGGATACTCCGGTAGCTCCGCGGGGTTCCAGACCTTCGACCCGTCCAGTAGGACTTGGGGGCACGGCAGCCTAATCGCCGGCCTGCCGAGCAACATCGTGACCGACTTCGTCCAGTATTCGGACAACATCCTCGTTGGCACGCATGGGGGGATAGGGATGTGGAACCTTACGAGATCCGACTGGGACGACCCGATTACCACTGTGGACGGCCTCCCCTCCCCCATCATTGACCACCTATTCATCCCGCCATCTCCTATACTCTCCAACGGCACCGTCCTCACAGGGGGGCCCAATGGCATACACGCCCTTGATCAGAACATGTCCTACGTGGGCACGATTGGGAGGGCCCATGGGCTCGTCGGGGACGCCGTGGCCGGGATAGTCTACGCGCCCCCGGTCACCCGTATCGTCAACGACACCTCAACTGGTGCAACGACGACTCTATTCCACGACGCATCCCTGTTCATCTCGCACAACGGCCAGGGCTCAACTAGGCCGGGCGTGACTGCGTGGGACCTCGGTACCGACGCGGCCAACGGCACCTACAACATCGACATGATCCCGAGCAACGATGTCCGCGCGGTGGCGACGGACGACTGGGGGGTCCACATCGCCACTTCCGCGCAGCCCCTGGTTCACTGGAACGGCTCCTCCATGTCCATGGAGTCGGGTGTCGGGGCCCTTGCCATCCAAGGGTGGCCGGTGCTGGACCTTTCCACCGACGGGACCCACCTCTCGGTAATCACGCCCAGCAGAGTGACCATCGTGAAGGCCACCGGGGGTCACGAGGTGGTAATTGTCGGAGACATGCCGGGGGCCATCACCTCCGACGCATACTTCGGAAGGCTAGCCGTGCTCGGGCAGGACGGGCTCCACGTCTTCCAGCCCGTGGAGACACTTCGGGAGGTCCCGAGGGAGAACCAGAGGAGGGCTGACCCCCTCACTGCCATTTTCATAGACAGGTCCATGGAGATAACCGACTCGACACGCCCTGGGATGCAGACTGTCCTGGTAGACCACGAGTCCAAGATACAAATACCACTGGACGGGAACCAGCAGAACTCCTCCGATATCCTGGTCTTCCCAGGAGTGATCACGTTCTCCGCCCCCCAGGACGGGGCTTGGGTATGGGCGAAGTCGTCCAGCCTCAACTACACTGGTTCATGGGACCTCGCGCAGTTCGACAGCCGGATACAGGAATCGATCCAGTCGGCCATCTTCAACACCCAACCTGGCTCTTTGTCATCCGTGGTACACCTTCAGTTGCAGTCCCCACAGGACGGGAGAATCAAGATCAGGCTTACCTATGACTGGGAGAGGCTCGAGGCCCCGACCGAGATGACCAACCTCTTCGACAGGCCAAACGACGGGGGTGGGGTCCTCCACGCCTCATGGCTTCCCGCCCAGGACTCCGCATGGACCGCGTACCGGGTATACGTCTGGGACTCGACCTTCGAACCCGAGTGGGAGCCGGCCAAGGAGGACCTGGCCAGCATGCCTTCCTACCAGAGGATCCCATTCTGGTCCCAGACCACCACGCTATTCTCGTTAGGGAACTTGAATGGCTCGGAGGTCCAATTGTCCCCCGACCGCCATTACCGCGCCGCGATCGCGATAGAGTACGCAGACGGGTCACTCGGCGAACCATCTTCGTGGCCCGGCAATGCGACTCCGACCGACGAGGTCCCCGCACCCCCGGAATGGCTGACAGTTTCCCCGATTTCCGGTGGGAACCCTGGAACTCTTAACGCCGAGTGGTCCGCGTGCCAGGAGCTAGATCCGGACCTTACCAGGATATGGGCTGTCCAGCAGGAGATCACTAGCGCGCTTGCACTCACTAACCCGATGGACTACGCGTTCGCGGCAGGCAACTCGACGGTACTCGAGCTGGAGGGCAACGTCCCCTACTGGTTCGCGATAGCATGCGTGGACGAGTCCGGGCAGTTCGATGCTGCCAATGCCACGGTCGTTGGCCCAGTGGTAACCGCTGGGGGCCTCAACGACGGCATACCGCCCTCCCCCATAACCGGGACCACGGCCGAGGACGCTCCCCAGGATGAGGGAGGGAGGATCGTGGTGACATGGGACCCCAATGACGAGGAGGACTGCTCCTACCACGTCGTATACATCCTGCCCGCCTCGGGCTTCACGGCACCAACTTCGGTGGACGGGTGGCCAGAGGGCGCATTCGTCCCAGACTGCACCACCGGCACGGTGGTCGTGGACTCGATCGGGGACGCCCCCCTCGAGGACGGGATAGTTTACTGGGTCGGAGTGGTGGCCGTTGACGACTGGGGCAACGTGGACCTCGACAGCGTCCTAGTCGTCGAGACGACACCCTACTCAGAGCTGGACAGCACTAACGGCATCCCCCCCGACCCCGTCTCGGGCCTCCAGGCATGGGACCACCCCGATGACGATGGCACCGCGATCGATGTCCTGTGGGACCGGTCCACTGCCGACGACTTCAGCCACTACACCGTCTGGGCGTCCGACCACCCCCTGGACAACCTCGCTGAGATATACTTCTACTGCCAGTCCACGGAGCAGTGCGGGCTGGTTACGATCGACCAGAGGCAGATAGAGAACGACCCGCAGCTGCAGGTGACAATGACCAACGCACTGTACGGAAACGAGCCGGATAGCCTGGTCTCCAGCACGGTCATCCCGATGGTGCCGCTATACGTCACGGTCACCGTTCACGACATCTCCGGGAACGTCCAGCTTACGGGACTCGGGGACAACGTCGCCCTGGTCACCCCCATGGACAACAGGGGCGACCTCTTCCCGCCGGACAGGGTTTCCGCGCCCACTCTGGAGGACCGTGCGCCCGACTCCGGCGACGCGATTTACGTCGAGTTCGAGGAGAGCCCCTCCGCGGACATCGGAGAGTACTGGATCTTCGCCGTCCCCGGCGCTCCCTTCGACAGCTCTGTGGGGCTCGAGCCAGCGCTCGTCCTCGAGAGGGGGGAGGGCACGCGAGCCCTACTGGAATCGGTCTCCGGTGGCGGCGCGATCGCGCCGGACATCCCCGTATGGGTGGCAGTGGTCGCGGTCGACACCTCCGGGAACGCGTGGTTGGACGGCCTCGCCACCTCGATGCTGAGCCCGGTGGACGAGGACTCGCAGGACCCCGGGATGCACCTCCCGGAGGTCTCCGGTACCGTGGTGTACTGGGGCTCAGGGGGGTCGGTTATCGAGGTGATGTGGGAAGGGACCGAGGACCCTGCCGTGGCATCCTACTCCGTTTTCGCCAGCACCATGGAGTTCTCTGACACCAGGGACGCCATCCTGGTAGCATCCGGTTCGACGTCCAGCAACGCATCTTTCGACTCTATTGGGCCGACCCCGGTCAGCCCGACGACGTCGTACTGGGTTGCCGTGGTCGCGCATGACGGCGAGCTTCACCGACTGGCCGTCGACTCCCTCCGGGTGAAGCCCCTATCCGAGTTCAGCATCGGAGGCGGCTCCCCCGGGGATAGGGCTGGTGACGAGTCCTGGTTCGACCAGCTCGCCGGAGGCGACCTCAACATGTTCATCGCGCTGATATCCGCACTCATGATACTGCTAGGTGCCGCGATGATCATCAGGCCCAAGGAGAGGTCCGCCCCACAGCCATGGGAGATGGGGACCCTCGAGGTCGAGAGGGAAGAGGAGCTGACCCGGGAGGCGATGGGGATATCCGAGGAGGAAGAGATAGACTCGGCGACTCTGCTCAGACCCAAGGAGGCCCAGGGAAGCGAGCCCGAATCCGACGACGACACGGTACCCGATGAGCTGTGGGAGGAGGCGGATGCCCCCTCCCCAGAGGCCGACGCCTCCATCGGGGAGCTTCTGGAGTCCGACTCCGAGGAGGTCGGGCTCGAGGACCTCAACATGCTGGCTGACGACCTCGATGAGGCGGGCGAAGAGGACGATGAGATAGACACTTCGTTCATCGACGAGGCTCTGGATTGAAGCCGCCCCCCGCGGGTCGCACACTCCCACAGACCGCAGCCTTGAAGGAGCGAGCGCCGGTGGTGTGGCCGAGCCAAAATGCCAGCATGCAGGATGTGCAAGCAGAACTATCCGGACAGCCAGTTCATCAGCGGCAACGGCCCAAGGTACCAGGTCTGCGCGAGGTGCGGGATAGAGAACGGGCTCGTCCGGGCCGAAGAGGCCCCGCAATTCTACTCCGACGAGGTCCTGAACGAGCGACTCACCCTCTACACCAGGAGGCACCTCCCGTGGGTGGCGGTCCTGGTGGGGTGGGTGATGTACATCTCCCTGGGCCGTGGGATAGAGCTGTGGTCGAACCTCTTCCTCCTGGTCCTGGCCGTGGCCACGCTCGTGGTTCCAGTGCTACACTTCATGGGCTCGCCCCGGTTCAACGCCGAGATATCGCGCATATCCCCGTGAAACCCCCGCGGGAGACCTTCAAATACCGAATATGCCTCTCCAGCGCCAGAGGGAACAGAGGGTTCCCTGAGAAAGCCCGTGAGATTGGATGAACATAACAGGAGGAGCAGGTAGAGACATTTTCGAGTTCGGATTCGGCTGGAATGACGCTCAGTATGGCGTTATTGCGGTTGGCGAACGCTCTTGCAGGCTCGTCCCAAGCAACCATCCATCTTCCCCGGATTCGCTGTTCGGAGCTGTTCACAGCGCGAGCCGCGCACCGGGTGCGGGAAAATAGGACAAATTGGAAGTGAAAAGAAATGAATAACTCGAAGAATGCTAGTGTGATTACAGCCCTTCTGCTTGTGCTCATGGCCGGCTCCACCGGCGTGGGTGCAGATGGATCCGACCCACTCGACCCGTCTGACGGCGGGGCCGACTGGGACGGAGACGGCCTGACGAACGCAGAGGAGCAGAACGCTGGCACAGACATGAACAACCCAGATACCGACAACGACGGCATGCCTGATGGATGGGAGGTCAGCTACGGGCTGAACCCAACCTCGTCAAGCGACGGAAGCGCCGACCCCGATGGGGACGGACTCTCGAACGTCGAGGAGTACGAGGCGGGAACGAACCCCAACTCGGCCGACACCGATGGTGACGGCGTCTCCGACGCGAATGACGCCTACCCGAACGACCCCAATGACGGGGCCGCCTCGGACTCAGACGGCGACGGCATCCCGGATGCCTACGACCCTGACTTCCAGGGAGACGGATCCGGCGACGGCGGCACCGACGGTGGCGGCGAAGGAGAGGACGGCGAGGGCCAAGGACAGGGCCAGGGCCAAGGACAGGGCCAAGGACAGGGCCAAGGACAGGGCCAGGGGCAGGGCCAGGGACAGGGTCAGGGCCAGGGACAGGGTCAGGGCCAAGGACAGGGCCAGGGCCAAGGACAGGGCCAGGGACAGGGTCAGGGCCAGGGACAGGGCCAGGGACAGGGCCAGGGCCAAGGACAGGGCCAGGGACAGGGCCAGGGCCAGGGACAGGGCCAGGG
>PBOL01000031.1 GCA_002725315.1 Methanobacteriota archaeon
GCTCCTACAACAACATCACTGGGTCCTCCACCTCATCCGACTGCATAGACGCGCAACCGGGTTACTACATCGCCAATCCCGGCTCAACCTCACAGAGCCCGTGCCAGCTCGGCGAATTCCAACCCTCCCCAGGACAAACCTCGTGCATAGACGCCGAACCAGGGAACTACGTCGATTCTCTTGCTGCCACCAGCCAAACGGCCTGCTCGCCGGGCTCGTTCCAACCCAGCTATCGGCAGATGGATTGCCATACCGCGAACGTGGGTCACTACGTAGAGATATCAGGGTCTGCTAGTGAGACACCTTGCGATCCCGGGACTTACAACACGCTCACTGGATCAGTGGTCTCTTCCGACTGCCTCGAGGCCGATCCAGGTTACTTCGCAGCATCCTTCGGCTCATCCTCGCAGGTGGCTTGCTCCCCTGGTTCATACCAGCCTTCTTCTGGGGCGACCGGTTGCATCTATGCCACTCCTGGTCATTTCGTCGACGAAGCAGCGGCAACGTCGCAGCAGAGCTGCCAACTCGGAGAGTACCAGCCCAGCACTGCTAGGCAGAGTTGCATGACTGCAGACATAGGCTACTACGTGGACTCCATCGGATCATCCAGCCAGACCAAGTGCCTGCCGGGCAAGTACAACCCAGACCAGGGTTCCACAACGGTCGATGCTTGCCTAGACGCAGAGCCCGGATTCTACGTCCAGACGACTACATCTGGTGCTGGTAGCCAGACCCCATGCTCGGCTGGAACATACCAGGCGGCGTATGGGATGACGGAATGCACCGACGCCGAGGAGGGTTACTACGTTGACACTACTCAAGCTACTGCCCCTACTCCGTGTGAAGCGGGGACATACCAGCCAAACACAGGCCAGGTGAGTTGCTTGGACGCTGGAGATGGCCACTATGTTGCAGGAACCGGGCAGTCTGATCACACGCCCTGCGCAGTGGGCACATACCAACCCAATGTTGGTTCAACAACCTGCATAGATGCGGATCCAGGATACTTCGTTGGAGGAGAAGGGTCCACCACGCAAACTGGTTGTCAATCTGGGACATATCAGCCCGGACAGGCTCAGGAGAGTTGCATATCGGCCGAGCCGGGATACTACGTGACCGGAACAAAGGCGATCGAGAAGACTCCTTGCGAACCTGGTACTTGGCAGAGTGAGTCAGGCATGACGACCTGCGACAAAGCGGAGCCCGGTTACCATGCCCCAAATTCAGGATCATCCGAACAGACTCCTTGTCCCAGTGGTACGTTCCAACCCAATTTCAGTAGCATCGAGTGCGAGAGTTCCCCGCCAGGGTACATCGTCAGCCTCGATGGGATGTCTCTCTCGAGTCCATGCCCGTCAGGGACATACCAGTCAGCAGCTGGTCAGACTAGTTGCGTAGAGGCTTCCCCCGGGTACTACGTCGACACACTTGGTTCCACAGAACAGTTACCATGCCAACCGGGAACCTGGCAAGACTTGGGGGGCGAGTCGGGGTGCAAAGAATCTCAGCCGGGCCACTACGTCGAGGTCGCGGGTTCAACTGAGCAGACCGTCTGCCCAGCGGGAACATACCAGCCGGATGGGGGCCAATCTAGCTGCATTAACGCGCCATCAGGATTCTTCGTTGAGTCGCCAGGATCCTCTGTTATGACGAAATGCCCCTCTGGACAGCACCAGCCAACCGAAGGCAGCACCTCCTGTGTGGACAAGCCAATCGATCCTGCACTAATCGTAGGCGGGGTTGCTGCAGTAGTAGTCCTCCTAGTTGCATCTGTGGTAGGATTCAGGGCATACAAGAGGAAGCAGGAGGCCGAATTCGAGGCCATGATGGCCGGGGGAGATGATGATGGCGAAGAATCGGAAGCAGAAGAAGAGGCATTAGAGGAATTGGAAGAAGACGAACCAGTGGATTACGATTCCATGACCGTTGCACAACTCAAGGATCTGCTGCATGAACGAGATTTGACTGTTGGCGGGGTCAAGTCCGAGCTCGTTTCCAGGCTCGAGGAAGACGACGAGCAGCTCAAGAAGTTCAGAGCAAGGCTAGAGCAGGCAGGAGAGATAGTAGAAGTCTCAGACGAGCCTGACGAGGAAGAGGGCTTCGAGGAGGATCTGGAAGAGGAGTCCGCCGAGGTTGTCAGCGAGGACGAGTTCGAGGAGTTCGAGGAGGAGCTGGAAGAGGCACCGGAAGAGGAGGCCGCCGAGGTTGTCAGCGAGGACGAGTTCGAGGAGTTCGAGGAGGCCAACGAGGAGATCAACGAGGAGGTCGGGATCGAGTTGACGGAGGACGAGTTCGATGAGTTCGAGGAGGCCAACGAGGAGATCAACGAGGAGGTCGGGATCGAGTTGACGCAAGAGGAGTTCGACGAGTTCGATGACTTCGACGACGACTAGTTGACCCTAGCCCACAGGTTCCCCGCCCTCGCCTAGGAAGGCCAACCTTCGTAGCATGCCGTTTTCGACCATGTGGGATACCACGACCTCGGGAACTGAGGTGGAGAGGACTTCCATCACTGCATCTGGATCATCGACAGTGGACATCATCTGAGCCGTGGCTCGGACCCTCCATCCCTCGAACGTATTCCTATTTTCGAGTTCCCCCATGACGACTCGCCAGCCCGAAGACTCGTAGAGTTGGGCGGATTCCATGTCGCTGGTGAAGAGGTGGCCGCCTTCTCCATGGTATTTCTCGGCGTGGGATACCCAGTTAGGTGGGTCTTCGATGTCGGGAATAGGAACAATCTCGGCTGGTATTCCAGTGGCGGAAAGCCATGCTCGGATCATCGACGACCTCTCTTCTTGAGACCACGGGTTCTGCATCGATTCCGGCCTGTTGGAGGAACCCAACCCAATTATTAGGCCCATTTCCGATGCGTTCTCGGACCTCCAACTTTCGGCTGACTCGATTAGCGACGCGTGGCCCCGGTGGAACGGTTGGAATCGACCGATTACCACGACGCATGGAGCAGGCGCTTGTTCGGGAGGAGGGGGTGAAATGGGGAGATCAGTCAACCTAGCCCCTCCCCAACTCAGAAATTCTTCCCCCTCCCAGATGCCATTCAGTTGGTTCCAGGAAATCCCTTCCGATTAGCAACTCGCACCCATCCCTGCTTGCACTCTCAACTAACGAGAAGAGAGACTCGCTAAGGGACTTATGGGAATGCATGGTAGGAAGTATCCGAGGGTCCTCTGAGGGCTCCATTGTCTCCCCCAGGGCTTCTCGACGTGCCATCCAATCCAGAACTACGGATTCTGAGTAGGTAGCCCTGTCGGTCCTTCCGATTGCTTCCGAAAACTCGCTCCAAACCGAGGGCAGGAGGAATTCATCCGAGCCGACCTCCCTCTCGAGTAGTGGTTCGACATAAAGGAAGAGGCGGGCGTCCCAGCACCTCCATTCAGCTGTTGCGCACCACCTCGCAAGTAGAAGCACTAGTTCGGAGTAGGAGTTTTCCTGCACTCGTGGATTGGCTTCCATTTCGAGGGATTCGGAGTTTCCATCCACAAACTCCAGGAGTTCACCCTCTATGTCGACATCGAAGGACCTGTGGAAACCGTGAATTGGCTCTGGCCTTAGGGCCCTAAGGGAATGATCTTCCATTCCTGAGAAGATTCCAGATAATGGCATTTCCAGAATATTTTCCAGAGAATTGCGGTCGACCGTCTCGAGAATTATGTCGGCCATGGTACCCATGACCTGACTCTGGCCAAATAACCCTCGCTTCGCAGATTCTGGAGAAATATCGCCACCGGATTCAAGAATGCGTGGCTTGGCGACGCAGCAAGCGTCGAAGCTGGGCGAGGTGTAGAGGCATGGCCACGATTGACGAGCAAATCAAGTCCTTGGAGGAAGAGATATCCAAGACCAAGTACAACAAGGCCACTCAGGGGCACATTGGNAAGCTAAAGGCCAAAATCGCCGCNCTTAGGCAGCGTCAGGAGAAGGCTCAGGCTCATTCAAGGTCCAGCGGAGGCAATCAGGGCTTCGAAGTGAAGAAGTCAGGAGACGCCTCTGTGGCCCTAGTGGGTTTCCCCAGTGTAGGCAAGTCCAGCCTAATCTCCCAGCTCACCGAAGTCGAGTCTGAAGCAGGAAACTTCGAATTCACNACTTTGACCTGCATCCCNGGAGTCATGGAGCACAGAGGTGCAAAGATTCAGATCCTGGACCTTCCGGGTCTGATCAAGGGAGCATCGGAAGGGAAGGGTCGAGGGCGCGAGATACTCAACGTGATTCGCGGCTCGGACATGGTNCTGTACGTGATNGACCCATTCCAGAAGGCGCACTTCGAGGTTCTCGACAGGGAGCTATGGAGGTCGGGGATGAGGCTCAACCAGAGACCTCCGCAGGTTTTCGTCTCTCGGACGCGGAGGGGGGGCATCGAGGTCAGGTCTACCCTGGAGCAGACCAACCTCAGTGACGAGGAGATTCAGTCAATCGTCAGGAGTTTCGGAATTGTCTCCGCTACCGTGACCCTGCGTACTGACGTTACGGACGACCACATCGTGGACACCCTGGCAGGCAATAGGATATACAGCAGGGCTGTCATCGTGATCAACAAGATTGACCTTGCAAACGAAGAGGACATGGAAAGGGCGTACGAGGGCCTTCCGGAGGGATGGCCGGTCCTGGACGTCTCGGCAAAGACAGGNGAAGGCCTAGAGAACATGAAGGACTTCATCTTCGACAACCTTGGATTCATGTCCATTTTCCTCAAGCCCCAAGGTCAGGAGGCGGATCTAATCGAGCCNCTAATCGTCAAGGACACCTCCACGGTGAGGGATGTGTGCGCGAAACTCCACAGGGACTTCCTCAGGAAGTTCCGATACGCTAGGGTGAAAGGGCCTAGTGCCAAGTTCGATTGGCAGAGGGTTGGCCTGGATCATCAGTTGATGGACCAGGACCTGCTGACGGTGATTCTGAGGAAGTCATAGGTACCAAGCGATTTATTCACCGGTGGTATGCCTACTAAGGCCGTGGTACAAGGCGGTGCCGGCTTCCTATCCGATGGTGGGCTCAGAGGCGTCCTTGATTTGCTTGAGGTCCGCGGGAGGCTGTACATCGCAGTTTTCTCCCTAGGATTCGTGATGGGGTACCCATTAGCCGAAGAGGTGATTGAGTGGCTATTGAACGCCGACGGATACGTTCCGGAGGATGTGGAAATCATCATCCTACAACCCCTGGAGGTGGTGCTCCTCCAACTAAGGATTGCAGCGCAGTTGGGATTCGCCCTGATGATCCTCGCAATTGTCATTGACCTGTCGATGAGGAACCATGATCGCATCAAGGGCGTGGTGGAAAGGGCGTCTGGGGGAGCGAGGGGCTTTGGGCTGGTGATGGCAATCATGGCATCATTGGGACTAGGTGCGCTTGGTCTAGCCTATGCCCACAATATCCTGGTCCCTTTCCTCCTGGAGTACTTGGCGGAGGACTCTGCTGAATCGGGCCTCCAGTCTACCTGGCAGCTGCAGAAGTGGGTTGGCTTCGTCACCGGACTCTACTTCTCGTCTGTAATTGGGTTCCAGGTTCCCGTGGTGGTGGTTGCGCTCCTAAGGGCGAATGTAATCGAAAGGGGTTCGATAGAGAGCAACAGGTCCGTCCTTTGGTTCACGGCCCTCTTCATCGGTGCGCTGATCTCCCCTCCGGACCCCATCTCGCTGTTCCTTGTCGGTGGCCCGATGCTGGTTCTGCTGGAAGCTGCCCTGATCTTCGATAAGGCCTCGCGCTGATCACTCTTCGACGCCGGCCTCGACCTCTGGTGCGTCCTCTTCGGAGAACTCCGATATCGCCATCTGCTCATCGGGGGCCAGGGAAGCTGCCATCTCGGCGCTAGTCAGGCCGAGCTTGTCCGCCTCGCTCCTGAACCATGTCCTGACCTTGCGGAACTCAACTTCCGGGCATCCGAAGTACTCGGCGAAACGGCGCGTGGTCGTCAGGCGCCTGGTCAGGCCATCCCTTCTCCTGTCGATCAGGCCCATGTCGGCGAGGTCCCTGACGTGGTCGTATGCCCTCTGGCCCAACATGTCCACCAGTTGGGACTGGGCCATCGGCTGGTGGTAGGCCACCAGTGCTGCTGCTGGCAGGAGCCTCTGTGGTATCTCTGCCCTGAACGATCCCGGTAGGTGGGCGGAGAGCTCCGGCTTGACTTCGAAAATCCAGCGCCCGGAGACATCCGAGAGCTGCAGGGCGCAGTTCTCCCTTTCCGAAATCTCCTTCCTCAGGCTTGCGAGGCCCACCATGATTACTCCCTTGGGCTGCTTTAGCATCTCGGAGAGCTCCTGCAGGGACATGGAGCGGCCCGCGCCGAATAGTATGGCCTCGAGGACCGTGGTCAGGGGAGGTTCAGACATTTGTGACCCTCCCTATCTCGGACTTTGGGTGAAGCTTCTCGGTCAGTTCGTCGTAGTCTGGAGAGTCGACCCAGAGGTCCCTGAGCACTATATCCCCCTTGTCCCCTCCTTCCTGGNAGAGGTCCACGTACCCCCNATTTGTCAGGAAGAGCGTCGATACGAATGCGGTTACTTGGGCCTCCGCCCTAGCCTCGTCCTCCTCTATCCCTTGTGATATCGAGGCGTTGTTCAGGTCGTTGGCGACCTCTGCCAGGGAGGCCGAGCCGTCATCGGATGCCCTGGTCTTGAGTGAGGTCCACGTCCTCTTCAGGTCCCCCTCGAGGTCCTCTACGTGGAGGCTCCCCTTGAACCGCGCTCTGGCCTTTTCGTTGGCATCCCTCCTCTCCTTCGCGATCCTCTCCCTGGTCCTCTGCTCCTCGGCGAGCCTGCCGGCGTCCTGAAGGCCCAGCAGAAGTTCCCCGAGGGTCACCGGACGTCCCTCGTCCCGGTGTATCCTGCCCTCGAAGATGGAAGGGAGGACGTCGTCGGCCGCGCCGGTCATCACCCCGAGTGAGAAGTTGTAGTCCTCGTCNGCGAAGTCGGCCTCCCAGCCGCCCTCGAAGTCCCANTGCTCCTCCTGCTCGAATTCTAGGGCCCTCTCCTGGCGCTCAATCAGTGTGGAGGACTGGTTTCGCAGTATTGCCCATGCCATCCTGATCAGCCTCCCNCAGGAGGGCAGGTCGATGTTCTCTGCCGTCTTTATCCTCTTGTTGAACATCTCGATGAAGCTGGAAAGGTCGACGTCCCAGGGGTCTAGGTCGCTGGACTGGAACATCTGGAAAACCAGGGCGACTGAGCGGTCGAACGGCTCGATAAGGAACTGATGCTCTGCCTCCTGGAGGGTTGAGAGCTCCATCAGNCTGTCCAGGAACTTGCTAGTCTCCAGATTCGGGTTGCCACTGAGGAGGCGTGAGACTACGTCCTCCCTCATCCGCTCTCCGAAGATCAACTTTCCCTCTCCTGCTCCAACTCGACATGGGGTGCCTGCTCTTCGGGGGTCCGGGCCTCTTCCGTGGCAATTTCCGAGTCCTCGGCCTCGATCCCCTCGCTGACGTCCTCCGTCCTTTCGCGGAGTGCCTGCATGGTTTCCTCTTGTGGCCCGGTTCCATCGTCTTCGCCTACCTCGACGCCGGCCCTCTCAGCCAGCCCTCCAAGGCTGCTGGGAGATGGCAGGGGTTCGGGCGTCCNGGGCATGTCCTCCGGGGAGGGCAGTTCTGGCATTGCGTCCTTCTCTGCTTGGGAAGCGGCTCTGGCCCTCTCCTCGGCCTCGATCTCCTCGCTCATCTCCAGGGCCGCTGCTCTGTCGAAGTCAGTAATCCTCTGGCTGCAGCCATTCCCTGCATGGGTGATTCCGATGTGGTGGTCTGCCAGGGTCAGGCTGACCTTCCGGAGAGTGACCATGATGAACTGTGCCATGCTACTCCTCATCCTGCACAGTGCGGCTATCTTCTCGGAGTTGAATGGGTCGAGGTTCTGGTCTACCTCATCGAAGTAGTAGAACGGGCTGGGCTCGTAGTCCTGTATGGCGAAGATTAGTGCCAGTGCTGCCATCGATTTCTCACCTCCAGATAATGCCGCCCTCCGGGTGCTCTGGCTCTTTCCGGGGGGGACGCAGGCCATTTCCAGACCGCCATCGAACGGGTTGTCCGCGTTCTCTAGCTTGAGCGTCCCCCTTCCAGTGGGCTGCAGGATCTCGTAGACGCGGCTGAAGTTGCTGTTCACGTGCTCGAAGACGGTCAGTAGCCTGGTCTTGCGCTCGTTCTCCAGTTGGTCGGATATCTTCGAAAGCTGCTCCCTTCTCTCCCTGAGGAGCTTCCCGTCAGCGATCAGTCCCGAAATCCTGGATTCTGCGGCATCGTACTGCTCTATCGCCAGCATGTTCACGTCCCCTAGGGNGCCGAGGCGGCGCTGGAGCCCCTGCACGCTCCTCTCCGCCTCGGCGATCGTCGGCAGATGCTCGTCAGCGGATGGAATTGGGATTCCGGCNGCTTCTAGCTCGCNCACTATNTCCTCCACTGCTTGTCGCTTCTGCTTGATATTGATTCTTAGTTCCTCGAGGCGCCCGGAGATGTTCTGCTTCTCCTGNGACAGGACCTCCAGGTGCGCCCTTAGGCTGGCCCTCTCGTCGACCATCACGTCCCTTCGGTCGCTTAGGGCCTTCTGCTCCTCGTCGAACTGGGACGCTTGGGCCCTNAGTTCCGCCAACTTCTCCTCGGAGGAGTCGATCGACTCGCGGAGCTTCTGGATCTCGCTCTCAGAGCGGGTGATTGTCTCCTCCTGGGCTTGCGCCCGCCTGTCTAGGTCCTTCACCCTCCCCTCCAGAAGGGAGAGCTGCTGCTTTGAGGATTCTATGGTCGTCTTCGCCAGTACACGTGTTCTCTCGGCCTCGGTCCTCGTCCTCTCTGCTTCCCTGAGCTTGTCTGACAGATGATCTGGGGTGTGGTNCTGGAGCTGCTCTGCGGCCAGTGATCTTGCCTCTGAAGCGTTTTCCAGGGCAGTCCTGGATTCAACGCACTTTGCCTCGAAGTCTTTCCTCTCTGACTCGCACGCTTCGAGCTCCTTGGTAGCGGATTTTAGCTTCGACCTTATTTCATCCAAGGCCTTCTGGGCCCTGTCCATGTCTGCGTTCCAATTTCTCACCTTTACTGAGTGATCGTCGTTGTCGAGGCCGTTGATCTGGTCCCTGAGTGACTGTTGGTTCCTTCGAAGCTCCCTGAGGGCCCCGTCTACCGTGGAGAAGAGCAGGTCGGCTTCCTGCACGACCATCTCCAGGCGTTCCGTCCCGGCACCCCCTGCGGCCGAGCCATCGAATCTCGGCCTATCCTTTTTCGATGAGGACCCGCCTGTCATCGCACCTGAGCTCTCGATTACTGAGCCGTCGAGGGTGACCATGCGAACGCCCCCCATGTTCTCCCTGGCCACATCCATTGAGTTGACTACGAGGGTGTTCCTTCCGGCGTACCTCACTGCCGTCTCCACGCTCTGGTCGAAATCCAGGAGATCGTGTACGAATCCGACGACCCCGGGATTCCTTGCCACAAGCAGGGTTCGCCCCTGGGGCCTAGACACAGATATCTTGTTCAGAGGCAGGAAGGTGGCCCTCCCTCCGCCGTTCTTCCTTAGCCAAGCAATGCATTTCGAAGCGACGTGGTCGGAGGTGACGACGATGCTTCGGAGTCCGCCTCCGAATGCGAAGGAAAGTGCCTCCTCGTGGGCTGGATCCTTTGGGGTGGCTAGCTCGCCAAGGGTCCCCAGTATTCCGTGAATCTCACCGCTCTCCCTAAGCTTGGAGAGTGCTGCTAGGGTGAATGCCGAGCCCGGTCTGCTTGAGCGGGCCTCCTGCCGGGCTCTTGCCTTGGCCAAGTCGGTCTCCGCGTTCCTCAGTTTCGACTCGGCGTGGTCGCGATCGTCGACCAATGCCCTCTCCTGCCTTTGCAGCGCCATCATTTCCTTGGCCAGGGACTCCCTGCTTACATCCGGGCTTCCCTCTTGGAGGTCCTGGCCGAGAAGCTCGTGGTCGTCGCGCTCGAGCTGTGCTGCCTCGAATGCCTGCTCTATGTCAGCGAGTTTCTCGGATGCCAGCTGTGACTTCTGCTCTGCCCTGTCGAAGTCTAGACGTGCTTGGGAGTAAGACTGGTTGGCCTCCTGCTCTGCATCGGTAGCCTTGCCAAGTGCCCTGTTTAGATCTCTGCCGTGCTTGTCGCCCGATTGGATTGCCTTCCTAGCCTCTTTCTCTTCCTCTGCTGCTTTNTTCAGGGCTTCTTTGGAATCCTCCACAGACTGCTTGAGAGAAGAAATCTCCTGTTCAGCCGATGCGAGGGCGGATTCTGCGCGCTCCTTCTCCTTCGCGAGGATGGTCGATTCGTTTTTTGCGTCGTCGATTGCTCGTGAGTGGTCNCCGATTCGGTCACCTGCAGTCTCGACTTCTATCTCGCGCTGCCTAATCTGGTCGAGTATCCCCTTGGCCTCCCCGCCGAGGACGCTGTCCAGCTCGTTCGCCAGTTCTACAAGCTCCTTGTCGAACTCGTCGAGCCTCTGGTTCCCAACCGAAATCTCCGATGAGAGTTCGTTTGTCCTCTCGGTGTAGTTGGCAAGCTCGTCGGCCAGTAACTCGACATCCCCCACTCGGTTCCTGTGCCGGGACTGCTCCAGAGTGAGTCGTGCGAGGTCGGCCTCCTCCTTCAGCTTCCTGAACTTCAGGGCCTGCTTCCTTTCCTTCTCCAGATCCTTCAATCGGCTCTTCTGGTCGGCCTCGAAAATGTCGATCGTCTCAATGTTGCTCTCGACGTGCTTCCTCTGGGTATTCGCCCTTCGAATCTCGTCGTCGTATGCGGTTACGCCTGCTACCTCCTCCAGAACGCCCCTTCTCTTGTGNGGGGTCATGGTCGCTAGGTTTGTCACATCGCCCTGGAGAACTATGTTGTAGCCGTCGCCCCNCAGGCCGGCCTCTGACAGTATTCTGCGCATCTCCGTAGCCGATGACGGTTCCCCGTTGATCTTGAATGATGATACCGGATCTCCCTTGCGGTTCAGGCGGACTGACCTGGTGAAAGACACCTCGTCTGAGTCTGACCTGAGTCTCCTGCGCCCACCTACCTCTGGCCTATTGCTGAAGACTAGTGTTGCAGACATGTGCTTCGCTGGCTTCCCGGTTTTTCCACCGTTGAAGATGAGCTCTGAGACGTTTGACGCCCTGAGCGAGCGCGTTGACTTGGGGCCTAGAACGAAACCAATGGCGTCTCCGCAGTTTGATTTGCCGCTNCCATTTGGACCGGTTATTGCAGTGAACCCCTCCTCCAGGGGGATGATGATCTCCCCTCCGAAGGACTTGAAATTCTCGAGTTCTATCCTAGTTAGATGCATCCCCTCACCTTTGTCGTCGAGCAATAAATCGCCGACAACACCGCCAGTCGTTCCATTTGAGGTTATGAACGTTGAGGCAGTCTAGCGATTACGGGAACGATTACCGGAGTCATAGGAAAACGCCGTAGGCTCTGATATTCCCTCACATGTTCCTGCGGAATTTACCACCACTCTCGAACAGTGCCTGGGTCACTTGACCTACCGAGCAGTGCTCTACGATATCCATCATCACCTCGAAGAGGTTTCCGCCCTCCCTGGCTGTTGACTTGAGCCTCTCAATTCCCTCCGCGGCCTCACTCGAGTGGGATTCCCTGAATTCCGCATTCCTGGATATCACCATTCTCTTCTCCTTCTCGTCGGAGCGGGTTACCTCGATGTCGAATTCCTGGGCCGCTGGGGTCGAAGAGCCTTGGTCGGTGAATGTGTTTACTCCTACCACTGGAGTCTCTCCCGAGTGCTTTCTGTGCTCATACAGCATTCCCTCGTCTTGGATCCTGTTCCTCTGGAAATTCACCTCCAAGGCTCCCAGGACCCCTCCCCTGTTGTGCATCTCCTCGAAAATCCTCAGAACCTGCTCCTCGACCGCATCGGTCAGGAACTCGGCTACGAAAGATCCTTGCAGGGGGTTCTCGTTGCGGAGCNAGCCGTATTCCTTGGCCAGAATCAGCTGAATTGCCATAGCGTCTCTAACTGTGTCCTCGGTGGGGGTCCCAAATGCCTCGTCCCGGCTGTTGGTGTGGAGGCTGTTCGCGTTGTCAGCCAGAGCGTATAGCGCCTGGAGAGTTGTCCTGTAGTCATTCCAGGTGAACTCCTGCGAGTGGAGNGAACGGCCGCTGCTCTGGATGTGGTACTTGAGCTTCTGACCCCTCTCNCCAACACCGTACATGTCCCTCATTGCTATGGCCCAAATTCTCCTAGAGACCCTCCCGATTACGGCGTACTCTGGATCCATGCCATTGGAGAAGAACCATGAGAAATTCCTGAGGAACTTGTCGGGGTCTAGTCCCCTTGCCTTGAACAGCTCGACGTAGGTGAGTCCGTTCGAGAGAGTGAGGGCGGACTGAGTGATCGGGTTGGCCCCAGCCTCGTCGATGTGATATCCGCTGATGCTTACGAAGTAGTGGTTTCGTACGTCGTTTTGCACGTAGAACTCTGCTACGTCGCCCATCATTCGGAGGGCGGTATCGAGATTGAACACCAGTGTGTTCTGGCCCATTGCCTCCTTGAGCTGGTCTGCCTGCACGGTCCCCCTGACCGTGGATAGGGTGGATGACCTGATCTCTGATTCCTCGGCCTCGGATGGCTCTCTTCCGTTCTCATCGACGAACTTTGCCATCTGCTGCCTAATTGCAACGTTGAAGAATGCTGCTAGGTGCCACCAGTAGTTTCCATTGATGGTCATGCTTACGGANGTATTCGGATCGCATAGATCGAAGCCCTCGAAGAGCCTCTCCATCTCTTCCACGGTGCTGATACTGACTCCTGACTCGCAGACCTTGCCAAATATGTCCAACCTTTCTTGGGGGTCGTTTCCGTATAGGCTGGGCGAGTCGAAGGCGACCGAAAGGCGATTGAAATCCTGGTCCTTGGATAGGAACTTGTACCTCTTGTTGGTCCTCTCTGCGCTACCTTCGCCTGCGAACATCCTGACAGGCAACTCGTCCTCCCTCCTGAATGGGAAGACCCCNCCGGTGAAGGGGAAGTGCCCAGGGGCGTTTTCCTTCCTTACCCACTCCAGCCTTTCCCCCCAGTCCTCAGTAGTGGGTAGTGCGACTCTGGGGACCTTCGTCCCAGATAGCGTTTCGTGGGTTGTCTTGACAGGTATGTCCCGTCCCCTTACGGTGTAGCTCGCTTCGCCGGTGCGATATGCTTCTGCCATCTGCTCGAAGCCCACAAGATCGTCCCATGCCCCCTCAGGGACCCTGCTTCTCACATCGGATGCCTCAGAATCCAATTCTTCGGCCGATGCCGCCTTGCCCGAAGAACGCATCTGGTCGGCTGCTGCCTCCAATTGCTGTGTTAGTCTGACTAGTCCGCTGGCTTCTCTGGTCCTCTCATGAAACCCTCGAACCGCAGAGGCGACCTCTGCTAGGTATCCCTGCCTCTGCGGTGGAATTGGGGGGTCCCGGTGAGGTAGGCCGTCATCCCCCAAGCGTGGCTCTGAGGAGGAGAANTCTGAGTCAAACCTTTCATTGAGCAGGGACGAAAGCCCAGCCCAAAGTTGGTCGACGCCCGCATCCGCGAATTGGCTAGCAATGGTAGGAACAACGGGCATGGACTCCGGCTTCTCGTCGAATGCCTCCCTGTTCCTCTGGAACTGCTTCCGAATCTCGGCCAGGGCGTCCTCGGCTCCGGGCCTATCGAATTTGTTCAGCACCACTATGTCAGCGAAATCCAATGCCGCGAGCTTCTCTAGTTGGCTGGGGGCACCGTACTCCCTGGTCGTGACGTATAGAAACAGGTCGGCGACCTCTGTAATCGCGTCGTTTCCCTGTCCGATGCCGCTAGTTTCTACAATTACGAGGTCGAATCCTACTGCCTTGCACACCTCTATCGCGCTCCCGACGCAATCGGCGATCTCCCGGCCACTGTCCCTACTGGCGAACGAGCGCATGAACAACTTCTCATCTGTAAGTGAGTTCATCCTGATTCGATCTCCTAGAAGGGCCCCCCCGGTCTTCTTCCTTGTCGGATCGGTAGCAAGAAGAGCCACTCTTGCATCGGGATTGTCGCGCCTAATCCTTAGCATCAGTTCGTCTATCAGGCTTGACTTGCCGGCCCCTCCCGTCCCGGTAATTCCCACTACTGGGCACTCTTCCCCAATTTCCCTGGACCTCGCTCGGGACAGTACGTCCTGTAGTTCACTGGGGTCCATGTTCTCTGCCATGGTTAGAAGCCTGGAGACAGACCCGTGATCTTCGGGGGTCACTGGTCCGCTAATGGACTCGAAGCGTGATTTTTCCAGGAGATCGGTCCCCGAGGCCCTATCCATGGCGTCCCTGACCATCCCCACAAGGCCCATTGAGCGGCCGTCGTCGGGCGAGTATACCCTGGCAATACCCTCTCCTTGGAGATGGTCTATCTCATGTGGCAGGATTGTTCCCCCTCCTCCGCCAAATAGGAAGACGTGCCCGAATCCGGACTCATCGAGTAACTGCTTGGTGTAGGTGAACATCTCCACCGCCCCACCTTGGTAAGAGGTCACGGCTACTGCGTGTGCGTCCTCCTGTATGGCGGCCCTCGCCACCTCATCGGCGCCCCTATCATGGCCTAGGTGGATGACCTCGCAGCCCTGACTCTGCAGAATCCTGCGAAAAATCCCAATGGCCGCGTCATGGCCATCGAAAATGGACGTTGCAGTGACCACTCGGAGGGGCATGGACCCATCGGCAACGCTATCCGAGCCGCCAGAAGACTGGCTTTCCACCCCATTGGCCACGATATTCCGAGTTGCCGGTTCCACAAGAATGCGTTGCACGGTAAAAATTGCCATTTTTTCGATTTCCGGGACATTGTTCAAGACCAGAAATGAGTCGCAGGAACCGGTCACGATGAGGTGCCCCCGAGATTCTACTGTGCTTATGGGCCCGGATACGCCAGGGCTAAGCCTGTTCGCTGACAACGGGATTCACAGCTGCAATAGCTGCCACGGGATGCTCCTGAGCGGGGAGGCCGCTGAGTCCTCCGTGGCGAGGGAGAGCTTCGAGAGGATGCACTCCGCCTTCGAGGATGGCGGAAAGGAAGTGGCCCTGGACTGCCCTAGTTGCGATTCGAAGATGAGGGTCCGCACCATTGTGTTCGCAAGGCCGGACGGGAACGAGATGATGCCAATGGAATTGGACGGGTGTCCCTCCTGCTCATCCTTCTGGTTCGATGCGGGTGAGCTGCAGAAGCTGGCTCCGCCGTTCGAGTATGCGGACGAGCAGCCTGTCAGGGAGGCAAAGGCCCTAGCGATTCTAATCCAAATGCTTTTGCTGCTCCCTTACAGGATATCTTGAGGCATTATCATGGAGGAGGAGTCAGACCAAGTGCCGGACTGGGTAAAGCCCGAGTCGATCGAGATCGTTCCTGCAGATGAAGGAGGGGCGGAACCGGAGGCTGCAGTGTTCAGCGGGGAGGTTGCTTCGTTCAAGGTCGGGGACTCCGACGTTCTTGGAACCGCGCAGGACCCTCGCAGCGGGGCAGGACTATCGAATGGCGCCTGGTTTGCAATCGGGCTCCTGGTAGCACCAATGGCAGTTGGGTTCGTATCATTTGTCCTAGCGGCTGTGGGGGATGGATTGATCTGGCAAGATTATGATGAGGGCTACCATTATGACGATGTGCTTGTCCAAAGGGGAACTGAGGAAATAGCTGGTGAGAGTTACAGACTATACGAGGCCGGATTCCCCGATATGGATCCAAGCCATTATGACTCCGCAGATGTCTACGTAAACACAGAGAGTCATGATTGTTGGTCGTACAAATACCCGTCATCCGACTGGGCCAGAATGGATTGTTATTCCTGGAACGGGGGAGACCCGGAGGTATACGTAAAGCTGGACGGCAATGACGAGCCCGTAGGAATTATGTTTGCAGTGGGGACGTCGGATTCTGATAGGCCCATCTACGCCCAACTCACGGAATACCAGGATGGAGGAGGGTCTGAGATGCTTGGAGAACTCCTTCTTTTCCTCTCCCTGCTAGTCTGGCCCATTGCGCTCATCGCTGGACTCGTATGGGGTTTCACGAAAGGTAACAACTACTTCGCATACGGCATGCTAGCATCAATCGTCGTGGTTCCAGTTCTCTGCTTCGGGGCGATGTTCATTTTGGTCCTTATCCTATTCGGCGGTGGCTGGTAGTCAGAGCCATCCACCCAGCAACAGGGCGGCGAAGATGAACATCAGCAGCCCCATCGCCCCGTCGATAAGGTGCGCCTTCGACCTCAGCCGCTCCACCCCATCGCCGGATGTGAGCAATGTAGCGACGGTGACGTACCAGGTTCCGTCAATGGCCATCCCCAAAACCCCCATCCCCAGCAGGGTCCCCATACCGAAGTCGGCCTCGATGAAGGGTGCGTAGAGAGCAAGCATCCAGGCCAGTATCTTGGGATTGAAAAGTGCAATTAGGAATCCCTGTATGAAGCCTGTCCTGCCAGAGGCCTCGTGCTCATCCATAGGGCCGTCACCTGCTTGATCTGCCATCGCGTGCCTCAGGAATTTGATGCCGAGCCAAACCAGGATTGCAGTGCCACCCCATTTGAGAACTACCTCGGTGTTCTCGTTCAGCGAAAGCGCCGTGGCTATGCCAAATGCCGCCAGGAAGGCGTAAATCCCGAAGCCGATACCGTGCCCGATCCCAGTAGCAACGCCTTGGATCCTTCCGCCTGACATCGCGTTCCGGAGAACGACAGCTAGCGATGGGCCCGGGCTCATCGCCCCAAGCATGAACACCGTAGCGAGCGCGACCCAGGAGCCGAACTCCATGAGACCACCAGCAATCAAGCGCCGGAGTACATGGCTTCGATCTCGTCGGCCCAGTTCTCTCTGATCTGGATCCTCCGAATCTTCAGAGTGGGCGTTAGCTCCCCGTGGTCGACGCTTAGGTCCCTCGGGAGGATTGTGAACTTCTTCAGTTGCTCGGGGTTTGAGAACTGGCCGTTCAGCCTGTCGACGTGCCCCTGTATCTCTGCGAAAATCTCTGGGCTGTCCGTGTAGTCGCTGAGCTCGGCTCCGAACTCCTTCAGCTTGTCCAGCTGCTCGGCTGGGTCTTTGGGTACCTTGGCGCCGTCCATTCCGTGCTTGTCCCTCAGGATGGCCCCGACGTCTAGGGTGAAGAGGGCGCTGCAGTACTTCCTGTTGTCACCGATCAGCATGCACTGGGAAACGAGGGGGATTGACTTCATCGTCTCCTCGATGACCAGTGGTGCGATGTTCTTTCCTTCCGAGCTGACGTAAATCTCCTTGATCCTTCCAGTTACGCTGACGAATCCCTGGGAGTCCTGCTTGCCAAGGTCTCCAGACTTTAGCCATCCGTCCTCGGTCATTGTATCGGAAGTCGCCTCGGGATTGTTGTAGTAGCCCTTCATTATGTGGCGGCCCCTGAACTGTATCTCTCCCTCTCCCTTCTCATTGGGGTTGTCGATCCTGAGTTCTCCGACGAAGGTCTTGCCCACGGTTCCGATCTTGTTTCCTTTCTTCGACCCGAGTGTTGCTCCTGCCGTGGTCTCAGTCATCCCGTACCCCTCGTAAAGGGGGACTCCAATCGCATGGAAGAGCTTCAGGATGTCAGGGTTGATCGGCGCCGCTCCCGTTACCGCGTAAGTGCAGTTCGCCATTCCTATCTGCGGCTTAATCTTCTTCCTCAGTATCCCATTGATGATCGGGACCTTCAGAAGGAACTCCTTTCCTTCGAGCTTGCTCTTGAGGTTGGAGTATACCTTCTCGTAGATCCTGGGCACTCCGATGAACAGGGCGGGTTGGACTTCCTTCGCGTAGTCGATCGACTCCAGCGGGGAGTTGACCACACGCATGTGCATTGCGTCCCTTATCCAAATGTGGTTGTCTGCGAGTTGACCGAACACGTGCGCACAGGGGAGCCATGAGACGTACCCATCTCCCTGGTTGAACCTGAATATCGCAGAGACGCCCTCAATCTCAGCCTCGAAGTTATCATGTGTGAGTTCGACGCCCTTGGGGTTCCCAGTTGTGCCTGAAGTGTATATCAGTGAGGCTGTGTCCCCTGGTTGGATGCTCGAAACCCTCTCCATGACCTGGGAGTCGTCGACTCCATTGCCACTGGAGATGAAGTCGTCCCATGAGGTGGCTTTGGGGTGATCTGGCATGTCCACCCCATCCATTACGACTACCACCTCGACCTTGTCAAGGCTGGATAGCGCCTCGTGAAGGCGATGGGAGCACATCTTCGACTCGTCTCCGCCGTCCATCGGGTTGTTTCCGACGAATACTATCTTCGAGTCGGAGTTGCCCACGACCCACTCGACCTCCTCGGGCGAGCAGGTGTGGTAGACGCCGACCGCGGCACCATTGCACATGTTCGCTGCAGAGTAGGCGGCGTACCACTCCTTCCTGTTGTAGGAGTATATGCTAAGCTTGTCACCCTCCTCGAAGCCGTTCGAGATTAGTGCCTTGGACAATCCCATGGTGTAGTCCGTGAATTCGGACCAACTGGTGGAATTCCAGTTTCCATTTCCGTCCTTGGAAGAAATGGCGGCTTCATCGGGGTACTTCTCAGCATTTTCAAACAGGTATTGAGGCGTAGTCTTCGCTGACATACCCATGGACACGGCATGCGTCATCTTAACTGTTCTCACCGAAAAATGGAAGGTTTTGGATGTGTCAGGGGAGCACAGAAGAGAAGTTCTGGCGCCAGTCCTCCCCCCCATTGCGATTTGCTAGCGGGGATGCTGGGGAAGGGTGCCAGCACGATGTCACAAGCACGTCGGAAGACGCCAATGATTCCCTCGCCCTCCTCTCGGCGTACTTCCCGACTCCCACGACGGAGTCGGGCCCTAGCAGGCCCACTACCTCTCGGAGATGCTCGTCACACCTCTCAATCAGACTGGTCACACTCTTTCCTCTGATCTTGTCGGGTGTGACGTTGGTTGCCCTTGGTCCGGAAAAAATCAGCAGGGGGCAGTGGTTCAGGACGAAGACGTTCTCGAAGATTTTCTGGGCGGTGCCATAGCGATCCGAGAGAGCCCCCCAAAGCCTTGAGCCGGAGACTTCCTCTTTCGGGTGGGAAAGGCCGTTGACTGGACGGCTAGGATGGGGGTCCGTTGGTTGCTGGACTTCTATTCCCCGAATCCCGAGGATATCCCGGACCACTGTGGTTGCTGCGAAGGGGATGCCCATCTGCCCCATCCCATGGGGGCCTGGGTTCATCCCCATCAGAATGGTCTTGGCCCCGAGACCACCTGCAATCCTCAGGTATTCCACATGCACTTCCCAAGCGTACCTCAAGGGGTTGTAGATGCATTCAGCAGAGCCTTCTTCGATCATTTCCAAAGCAATCTCGTCTGCATCGTCCCTTAGTGACGCAGCTGCATCGATCAGGGATTCTACTGACATCTTCCACCTACTGCTTCACGTCTGCAAGCTCGGCTCCAGAGATTGAAATCAGCTCCTCGGGGGATATGGGGAAAACCGTCTGAGCAGTCCCCCCGGCACCCCAGACGATATCGTACTGCGTGAGGTCCTCGTCCATCAATATCCTAACCGGCTTGGTGTGGCCGAAAGGAGGCACCCCTCCTACCTCGAAGCCCGTGCTCTCCAAGACGTATTCGGGAGTGGCGATACCGGGCTTGTAACCTAGGACGCGCTTCAGCTTCCTCTTTCGGTCCACTCGGTTGGAGCCTGAAGTGATGACGATGATGGCCCCTACTTCTCCTGAGAAGACGATTGACTTGGCGATGTGAGCGACATCGCAGCCAAGTTGGTCGGCTGCGTCCTGAGAAGTGCGAGTCCCCTCCGCGTAATGCCTGGCCTCGGGCTCGAAACCCAACCCATTGCACTGGGACAACCACAACTCGTGCCCTTCCACGTCCTTCGCCGGGTGCTTTCCAACTTATGGGTTGGGGGCTTTCGAATGGGGCCTACCTCAATACCGCTGCTGTCCAGCAACCCCCAAGAACAGCGGGTATTGATTGTAAGTTTCTTGACCATGGGGCAGTCGCAGCGAGCCATGGCGTGGCCCATTGGCCCCTACGAGACCGTGATGGCCGCGATACTGCTCGCAACAATACCACTGCAGCGACTACTCACCAGAGATGAGCCTGAGATGAGGGTTGGCCTAAGGGAATTGGGCAATGAGATCAGGGAGAAGGGGTACAAGTGGAACATTTCGCTGTATGTTGTGATGTACCTGTTCAAGGCATTCGTTGACCAGCACAATGAGGCGATAAAGCCACGAGTAGGGGGATTCACCCATGTGATACATGGGATTGAAGGAGAGGTCACCCTATGGGTACAGCAGGCCTTCGAGAATTCCCTCCTGACCGAAGCGCTGTCATTCCACTACCTGTTCGTCTACCTATTCCTGATTTGGTTCAGCCCGATGTACTACATCCTCTGCAAGGACGAGGTCATGGCGGACAAGGCTGTTCTGAATTACTTCGTCATATACGTCCTTGCAGTCCCTTTCTACCTCTTCTTCAACGTATAAGTGACTTCTTCGTTCATCCCAGAGATGAAGGCTCTGATGTACCATGACGAATGGAGGCTTTTCTTCTTCACCGAAGTCGACCCCTTCGACAACGGGGTCCCTAGCCTTCACGTCGGGATCCCGATAGGCCTGCTGATCATCAACAGGCTTCATGTCAGGGACTTGGGCATAAGCATCGGCGAGTGGCGGCACAGAGAGTTCGACCTATTCGTGGCTGCCAACGTCCCGATATACCTCTTCAGCATACAGTACCTCGGGATTCATTGGATTTCCGACGTGGTCCCGGGGGTCTTTCTCGCAATAATTTGCGCCCTATTCAGCCACAGGATTCAGCCGATTCTGCGGTCGATCCCAGAAAATGGCTGGAAGTCCGCGCTGCCACAGAAGGAAGTGGCCAATCTTTCAATCGCGTTCGCGGTAATCGGGACAGCAATCCTGGGCCTCGTGGTGATTGATGGCCCTGGGACCGAAGAGGGCAACCCGACGACGAGGATGGGGCCGGGTGACGTGAACCTGGATGTTATCGAGGTTCACACATTCTGGGATCCGGCAAGGGTATCTGTGGTAAACGTGGGAGAGGAGCCACTCGAGGTCCTGATCATTCACAGGGACGAGGTCGAAGAGCATGCCAATGGCGGCGTGATTGAGTGGGGCTCGTTGCCCCTCAGTGGGAACGCCGTCACCCTTGGGGCAGGAGATTCCTTGGAGAAAGAAGTGATGACTCCCTCTATCTTTGATGGGCACTTCGTCATACTCAGTCACCAAGGAGAAGATGGGGTGGGTGAGGCCAGAGTGACCATCGAGTACGTCGATGATGAGCTGATTTTCTCTGCCCTGGCGATGTCCGCGGTATCCTTCGCGATAATGGGGTGGGTAGTGGGAGGCTCGCTGAGATTCATAGGAAGTAATTCGCAAAGAAGCCACCTATGAATAGCCCAGATGCCCCCCCTAGGCCCAGCCAAATCCCAATTCGAAACGGAGGGTAGCTCCGCCTCCAGACGTATATCGACTGGGATATCCACAACAGAACCACGACTATCATCCAAGGGAATAGGAATGCTTGGGGAATCATCCCAAACAGAAGAGCGGCAATTGCTCCAGATGCCAGCTCGAATCGATTGCCTATCTCCTGGGGGGCGAAGTGAACGAGCGAGGTCATCAGAATCATCCCCAGAAGGGGGGTGATGAGGGAGTCTTGTCCCTCGGCCGTAGAAATGAAGCTCAGTGCTTCGAACTTATGCTCCCTGAGGGGGGAACATGCCATCAAGAATCCAAGTAGGCTTGGAATTGCGACTGGCCACAAGGGAGGCTTTTCCCACTTCACGTCAATCCGTACTATCATCTGCCAATGAAGGCTGCGTATCGAGCCGGAAGGTTTTCTTTGGATTTCACGACCTCGCTGATTCATGGCGAAGGGAGAGATAGTGCTGGGATGCCTCGCACCGCACCCTCCCCACGTGGTATATGCGGAGAATCCCGAGCAGAACGAGCCGTTTTCTGAAGGAGGGTGGGAGGCCCTCCGGTGGGGATACAATATGCTAGCTAGGAAACTGAAGGAAGTTGATTACGACTGCATAGTCGTCCTTACTCCGCATTGGCAGACGTACATCGGGAACCACTTCCTGGGCCTGGAGAGATTCCAGAACATCAGCGTGGACCCGATTTTCCCCAACCTCTTCAGATTCCACCACGATATCAAGGTAGACGTAGAGCTCTCAGAAGCCATGCAACGCTCGGCTGAAGAGGCTGGAATCGTTTCCATGATGATGAGGAACCCTGACTTCAGGGTCGACTATGGGACGATAGTGAGTTGTCACATGATGAATCCGGATTGGGACAAGCCCATTGTGACAATTAGCAGCAATCGCTCCACACACTACTACTCGGACGAGGTGATGAACGAGCAAGCCTCCGCCCTTGGAAGGGCCGTCTCGAAAGCGATAGAGGAAAGCGGGAAGAAAGTGGTCTTGGTTGCCAGCCACTCTCTTTCGCATCGCCACTTCGTAACTGAGGCGCCTCTCCCTGAAGATATGAGTCGTGAGCACATATACAACCACAGCCAATACGTTTGGGACATGAAGGTGATTGAAATGATGAGGGAGGGCAAGATGAAAGAGGTGATTGAAATCCTCCCTGAGATGATTGAGCAGACGATGGCAGAGGCCGAGGGAGGGGGACTGACCTGGATGATGGCTGCAATGGGAATGCCAGACTACCCCGCAGAGATCTACGGATACCAATCGGTTATTGGCACAGGGAACGTTATCGCCGCCTGGGATCCGAACTCTGCCACTAGAGCCCTAGTTCTGTGATGTGATTTAATGGCCGAATCCCCCGACATCAGACTTGGACTATACGTTCCGCCCCACCCACATCCGCTGCTGGCACCTGAACAGAATGAGGGATGGGGTAGACTCAGGGACGCCTTCGACACATGCAGGCAGCGAATTGAGGAAAGTGGTGCGGACCTAATCATGATCTACTCCACAACGTGGCCCAGCATCATCGGCCACCAGATACAGGCTCATCCGAGCCCCGTTTTCACTCACGTCGACGACGATTTCCACTTCCTGGGCTCGATGGAATACGAATTCAAGATGGATGCCGAGTTCGCAGAATGCTTCAGGGACTGCTGCGAAGAGAGGGGGCTGCAAGCAAGGACGGTGGCCTACGACGGTTTCCCGATCGATACTGGTTCGGTAGTGGCTCTGAAGCTTCTGAACCCGGACAACAGGATTCCAGCCTGCATCGTTTCAAGCAACGTATACTCCAACCGAGCGGAGCAGATTGTTCTAGGCAAGGCATGTAGGGACGCAATTAGTAACCTAGGAAGGAAGGTAGCGGTAGTTGTGGTAGCCAGCCTGTCGAACAGAATGTTCACCGAGCACATTGAACCATCAGAGGACCGGATTCACTCAGCCAAGGATGACGAGTGGAACCAGAAGATCCTCGAGTTCTTTGAGGATGGGAGGCTCGAAGACATTAGCCAACTCAGCAGAGACATCCAGGGGCAAATTCGAGTCAGCAAGGTAGTGGCTTACAAACCGGCATGGTGGATGGCGGCGACCATGGGGCAGCACAACAACTACGAGGGAGAGGTGCTGGCATACGAGGCCCTACACGGAGCAGGGGGGGCAGTGATACAGCTGACTCCCTCGGAGAAGGGAATCGGGGACAAAGAATTCGACGAGGACGATGTCGAGCACTACCATGGAGACAGAGGGGTGCTTGACAAGGGGATGATATGATGTCAGATTCCGAGGAGTTGACAATTGAGGAGAAGAGGGAAAGAGTTCTCCAGGAAATAGTAGATGCGCCCGCTGAAGCTATCGAGAAGGTCTACTCCGGAATAGGGGAGACTCTGGAAAGCGAGGATAAGAGGCAGGAGATCATCCAGGGAATTATCGATGCCCCCGGGCAGGTTATCGAGAAGTTATACGACGAGGTGGGCTCTTCGCTAGCGAAGTCCGCGGGGGGTGCACTGGGAGCAGCAGCGGGAGTGGCATTTGGGGGCCCGGTTGGTGGAATGGTCGGAGCGGTTGTGGGGAAGAAGGCCGCAAGCAAGCTGACCAGCGAGAACGGGCCATTCATCGCGGAGGGTGGGCCTTCTGCAGTTGGAGCGTACCCCCATCTGAACAGAGTCGGGGACCTGGTCTTCGTAAGCGGAATGGGCCCCCGTACCCCTGGTGACAATGAGATTCCTGGAGGGCCAATAAAGGATGAAGAGGGCAATCCGATGGAATACGACATCAAGGCACAGACCCATTCAGTAATTAACAACGTCAAGGTAATTCTCGAGGAATATGGCTCAAGCCTTGACAAGGTGGTGGACGTCCTAGTTTTCCTAATCGATATGGATAGGGACTTCCCGGGATACAATGAGGTATACGCGGAGTACTTCTCGGAAATCCTACCAGCAAGGACGACCGTGGCGGTGGATGCCCTCCCAACGGCAATAGCAATCGAGTTGAAGGTCATAGCAAAGGCCTGACTCAAAGTGACTCTAGGTCCATTGAGGTGCACCACTCCGGAGCAGATACGGGATTGCACCTGCTTGGATTTCCGTCAGGGATTTCGACCCAGTAGTCGACCCCTTCGACCTGTGCGGGATAGTCTGTAGAGATGCTGTGGGCGCCTACCGCCAGGGCCGCGTCCCTCCGAGAAGTGTCGTTGTTGTCAGCCTCCTCCCCCCCACTGTCGGCACGGCTGCGTACGATGTAGCCATCACCCACCAGTCTGGTGATCTCCTCGCCGTTGCCCAGGGGGTCGGTGATAGAGAATATTGCCGCCTCTGCACTGCCCTCATCGGAAAGGGTGAACATCCTAGCACCCGATAGCCCTGGATGCTCCTCCAGGTAAATGTCCCTAGTATCCCCCGTTGCGAGCAGGACGAACACGGCCTTGCCCCTGCTCTCCTCCAGAAGGGGCCATCCGTCCTCCTGGACGGCCTCGTTCAGAGATTGCCTTTCCCCGCGGACATCGTCGGGTGCGATTGTCTTGTTGCGGGGCCAGAATTCCGAGATCTCCTGCTCTATGTCATCCAAGAGGCCCGAGAGTTCCAGAGTAGTCGTCACATCCGCCGCTTGCTCTGGCCAGTCCTTCGGCTCAATCCATATGAATAGGGGATGGTGCATTGGATTGTCATTTGACCAAGATAGGAGAGTCCCGAGGCAATCCTCGAAGGTTGGGCAAGTCGTCCCCGAGTCGTATTGGTTGTGGTATACCCTCAGGCCTTCCCTTATGTCCCACCAGACGTCGATCTCGAACTGGCGGACTCCAAGCTGAGAGGCCTGAACGTCCAGGGGCTCGTGAGTATACATGTACTCCCTTGTGGGGGACACTAGAGGCTCCACATGGTACGAGTTGTGAGTTCCCTTCATCTGGATGTGGTTAATTCTGAGTGGGTCCCTCGGCTCGTCCTCTCCGAAGATTCCGCCTCCGCCTCCGACCCCCATGCATCCAGCCATCGATGTGGCCAGCATCAGGGCGACCAGAAACGGGGCCTGCTTCGTCATCCTTAGCACCCATCAGGATGACGGAGATAACGGTTAGGAATGCTCGTCCTAGTGGTGGTGCCCGCCAGGCCCGTGAACATGGCCATGAGCTAGTTCTTCGGGATCCGCTGGTCTGACCTCCACAACTTCGACGCTGAACTGCAGCGTCTTCCCGGCCATTTGGTGGTTGTAGTCTATAGTGACCTGATCACCCTCGATAGCGGTGACGAGGAACGGCATCTGGCCATAATCTGTCTGTGCAACGCCCATGTTCCCGACCGCGACTCCCCCTTCGGGGAATTGGTCCAAAGAAGCGGTCTGCACCAAACCCTCGTCCCTCTGGCCGTAAGCCCTGTCTGGGTCCAGTGTGAATTGCCTTTTCTCCCCGACTGAGGCACCCATCATCTCCGCCTCGAAACCGGGAATCATCTGTCCGTGGCCGACTAGGAAGGTTAGCGGTTCCCTCCCAACGCTGCTGTCGAACTCTTCGCCATCGGGAAAGGTCCCCGTATAGTGCACTGTAGCCACCGTATTTTCCTCTATCACATCACTCATGGCTTCGCGCCATCGTCACAGTTTCTAACACTTGGGTGGCAGAACCTTCAACTGGGTCCTGTAGGGCCGGAGCGCCATGAAGAGCTATGGCCCAAAGGACCTAGCGGGCATTGTCCTGACACCCACAGAGGTCGAATCTGGGGCCCTGGAGCGCAAATTGGGGTTGTTCTCCGTGGTGATAATCTCCCTGTCGGCTATGATTGGCTCCGGACTATTCGTTCTCCCGGCCCTAGCCATGCTGGAAATGGGTGGTGGCTCGAATCCGGTCGGAGGGGTTTGGTTAGCATACTTGGTAGCCGCTCTCATCGTTCTACCCGGTGCCGTTTCTAAATCGGAGCTATCCACTGCGATGCCTACCTCCGGGGGTTCTTACGTCTATGTGCAAAGGACATTCGGACCAATGATAGGGACCATTGCTGGGCTCGGCCTGTGGGCCAACTTCATGCTGAAGTCTGCATTCGCCCTAATAGGCTTCAAGGCTTATCTCTGGGTCATTGAGGAACTGATTGGGGTGGAGATAAACATCGAGACGGCGGCACTCGTGCTTCTAGCAATAATCGTGGTAATCAACATCCTGGGAGTCAAGAGGATCAAGAAGATTCAGATCCCGATAGTCATGACTTCATCTGCGTACTTGCTAGGGCTATGTGCTTGGGCCGTATATTCTGGTGACATGAACTGGGATGCTGTGACATCCAAGGAAGCGTTCGGCGGGGACTGGGGCTCAGTGGCGTCCACGTCTGCATTCGTTTTCGTCTCCTACGCCGGAGTTACCAAGATCGCAGCAGTTGGAGGAGAGGTAAAGGACCCGGAGAGGAACTTGCCGTATGGGATATTGCTATCCCTACTTTTCAGCTGTATCCTCTACGTCACCGTAACCATGGTCATGGCAGCCGCTGTTGACCCCAGCGAATACATGGAAAGCCAGGGTCATGCTGGCGAGGATCCCGTTTACATCTTCGCAGATGCAGTAGGTGGAGAGGCCGTCGCAACAGTAGCTGCGATACTTGCGGTCATTACAATGACATCAATGGCCCTAGCTGGTATTCTGGCATCATCGAGATTCCCCTTCGCCATGGCCGTAGACAAGCTCCTCCCGCAATTCCTAGAGGACGTCCACAGCAGGTTTGAGACCCCACACTGGGCGATAATCGGCACTGGTCTGGCGATGGCGGCAGCTATCACCTTCCTCCCGGTCCACGACGTCGCAGAACTGGCCTCTGGATTCAAGATCATGATTTTCATGCTGATTAATGCCTGTGTGATTGTGCTCCGCAGCTCGTCTGGGTCACATGCTTGGTATGCTCCAGAGTGGAAGACTCCGGGACCTCTCTATCCACTAGTACAGCTATTCGGAATCTTTGGTGGTGGCGCCCTCCTCTATGAAAAAATAGTAGCGGAAGCATCTAAAAGCGTTGTTATAATAGTCGACAGTAGTAAACGAGTAGAAAAGTTAGGGACGTTTCCTCTTCCGGTCGAAATTATAACTATGGCTTGTGGGATGTT
>PBOL01000032.1 GCA_002725315.1 Methanobacteriota archaeon
GGGGGCGGAGGAGGGGCGTCGAAGCCCGGAGGCGGGGGAGGGGGGGAGTCGAAGCCCGGAGGCGGGGGAGGGGGGGGATTGTCCTCTTCGGAAGATGGTTCAACAGCACCTTCTCCATCATCGGTTGGGGCTTGTTCTTCAGCCATGGTATACCCTCGGGGTACAGCAGCACGAGTGTCGGGTTCGTTTAACGGTTGCCTGAAGGATTTTCGAGGTTTTCAATGCTGAGAACGTTGAAGCCATGAACGCCTTCGGCGGCCCGATGAGCGTCAATGATGGTACAACTCCGCCTGTGCTTTTCGTAGTTGGAACCGCAGGGGCAGGCAAGAGTTCCTTGGTTACATCATTTCAAAGATGGGCAAGGTTTCTCGACATTGATGTCCTCGCAGTAAATCTAGATCCTGGTGCTGAGAGGGTTCATTACGACCCAGAATTCGACGTTCGGGACTTGATTTCGCTTTCAGAGGTGATGGATGAATATGACCTCGGACCAAATGGTGCTCAGATTCTAGCCGCTGATCTGGTCGCATCACAAGCTGAAGACGTATTCGAACAAATCGAGGGCCTAGCAGGCGACATTATGGTTGTAGATACTCCGGGTCAAGTCGAGTTATTCGCTTTCAGGGAGGCTTCAAGTCATCTTGTTGAAGTTCTTGGCCAGGGTAGGGCGTGTCTAATTTTCCTTTTCGATCCGTTGCTATCAAGTACCCCAAGTGGTTTTGTCTCACAGATGCTTCTTTCTTCAATTGTTCATTTCCGGTTGGGGCTTCCAACTGCGAATTTCCTCTCAAAATCAGACTTATTGGAGCCGGAAATATTGGATAGGATTCTGGAATGGGGGGAAAATTTGGACGTTCTTGAGGCGGCTCTTTTTGAGGAGTCATCCAATCAAAGCAATTTTGAAGGTGGTGGCCAGCGAGCAGAGTTCGCTATCGGGCAATTGAGGATGATGCAGCATGCAGCGATTCAACCTGGACTTGTGCCACTTTCCAGTGAGATGGAAGAAGGCCAGGCAGACGTCCTAAGTTTTGCACAAAATGTATTTGGGGGAATGTCAGATGCTAAAGACGGATTTGCGGGAGACATAGAGCATGAAAGGCAATAAGAGCAAATGTAACTTATTGTCAATTGATGATATGGCAGAAAAATTGCCTGAGATAATTGACTGGGCGATCCGGATTAAGAACGACGATGATGCTCTTTTTGACTTCAAGCCTCTAGAAGGGATGACTGTAGGTTCAATTTACGAGAAGCCATCGACAAGAACGAGAGTTTCATTCGAGGTGGGAGTCAGTAGATTGGGCGGTCAGCCCCTAACTCTTCTTTCAAGCGACATACAACTTGGCAAGAGTGAGTCAATAGCGGATACTGCGGAGGTCCTCTCAAGATATCTTGATTGTATCACATACAGGTGTTTCGGCCATTCCGATGTGGAAGAATTAGCCAGACACTCTGGGGTGCCTGTAATCAACGCCCTTTCCGACATGCATCACCCATGTCAAGCGGCTGCAGACATGATGACTATTGTCGAGAATTTAGAGAGGGTCAATGGGCATGTCGCATGGGTCGGTGATGGAAACAACGTGCTTCATGATCTAGTTTTGGGCTCAGCAATAATGGGATATGACGTAAAATTTGCAACTCCCGAGGGATTTGAGCCAGATGAGTCGATAATTCATAGGGCGCGAAGTATTGCTGCGCGAACCGGTTCGAGTATTGAAGGATGCAATGAGCCAAAAGAGGCAGTGAATGGCGCTGGAGTTGTTTACACGGATGTTTTCGTCTCTATGGGAGAGGAACATTTGGAGAGCAAGATGGGTTCTTTTGATGGATTCCAAGTGAATGAAGAGTTGGCGTCAGAAGCCGACGATGATTTCATTTTCATGCATTGTCTACCTGCTCATCGTGGTGACGAGGTTACTGATGAGGTAATAGACTCGAGAAACAGTGTTGTCTTTGATCAGGCAGAGAATAGGATGTGGGCCCAAATGTCTATTCTCACCTATTTGTGCAACGAGGCAGCATGGCAGACTTACTGGGAGCTTCGCTAAGATAATAGCGAAATTAGAAAAAATGAGGCCAGACCGAGTTGCATGGACCTCTTAATCAGCATTTGAGCAGCGTGGTCCTCGGAAGCGAACAATTTTGTTTTCACCAAAAGCAATGAAATTACAGCTGGGATTACGAAAATTACCTGCCAGTCCTCGAAAACTCCCAATATGGGGGCAAAGGGCAACAAAAGCGAGGCAAGAGTGGCCAGGAGTATCATCCAAGCAATCATTCTCGCTCTCTCGGCGCCAGATGTCATTGCCATAGTTTGTCTTCCTTTATCGCCATCCATGTCCTCAATATCCTTCACGATCTCCCTGGAAAGATTGTACAGGAACCCAATGATAAACACCGAAATTGCTCGATTGTCGAATGGTTTGGAAACACCTGCTGCTCCGAATAGTATGACCAAGCCGACAGCTAGGCTGATTGCCATATTACCGGGCAAACCACGGTCCTTTAGTCCCAGAAATGGGTATTTCGATGTCTCGTAGTTCACCAGGAGTAATAGTGCGATAAGCCAAATCGCCAGTGCGTGAATCCAATTCTCTAGGCCCATGTCCCCACTTGCTGCAATTAATCCTGCACCAACTAGAGAAAATAACGAAAGTAGGCCTGTGGCGTAAACTCCAAGTTTTGCCGAACCTAGAGTTATCTGTCCAGAAGGAAGGGGTCGATCTGGAAGATTGATGGCATCAATCTCGATGTCCATTACATCGTTCAACGCATTCCATGAAAACATGAAAGTCATTACCGAAAATGCATGAAGTGCGGTTATGTGTCCGTAATCTCCCTTTGGGATCCCTTGTGTGGCAAGCATTGCCCCAAGGACGACTCCGAAAATGCCGGTTAGCGAATTTCCTGCCCTGAATAAGGCCAACCATTGGCCTAACCTTGTTCCCACTATTGTTGGTAGTGACAGATGTCCTTGACTTCTTCCCCTCTAAGCACTAGCAGTAACTACTTCTCTATGGGATAGTCCCCATACACAAACGGTGTAGACGCTTCCTCTAAATGGACCTCGTATTTGTCCAACCTTGGAGAATCGGCTATCTTTGGCCATTATATTGCCTACTTGATTCATGGTAGCTCCCCATCTAAAACGATCATTCAGATGGTCGAATATTTCCACGGTATTGGCGGTTCCCCTCTCTTCCAGGAGGCTCAAGACCTCAGCTCTTAGACGCCTTGTCCTTGACATTCAAGATACCTCCGCTTTGGCCATTGGCGAGGATATCATCCTATTGTGCAGACCTCTCCAACTGCTCGGGCTTATCTCGACCCTGCCTGTTGTCTTGGAAGAGTACCAAGATTCTGATTCTAACAGATTCCCACAGTGACTTACCAGTGGCCCTCCATTTGCCCTTTCGACTCCAGAACCTGTCCTCCTTAGACTCGCCATTGAGACGACTCGGTGCGGTTCCGGCCTCTTCCTGTACTGAATTGCAGTATGTCCCTTCTGTATCTCATTCATGGACTGTTGTCATGGGATTTGAATATGAAGAAGGGCCAAGGGGATATCGGTGAAAGTGAAAGTGAAAATTTCTAACTCCTCTGCATCGTTTTCAAATACATTCGACTATTCGCAAGATATAGCTCGTGTGGTGTAGTTCGGTCCATCATGACGGACTCTCGATCCGTCGACCCGGGTTCAAATCCCGGCACGAGCACCAATTTGTTGTGATTTGGGACTCAGAACAGTCTTAAGCGCATCTTCGTTGGAGTAGTAAGGTTCCGATGCGCATAGAGCGTGATCTGAAGCTTACGTTTGCCGATGTTCTTATTCGTCCCAAGAGGAGCACGTTGGTTTCTAGGTCCGACGTGGACCTAGTTAGAGAGTTCAAGTTCAGACATACAGAAGAGACCTGGAAAGGAGTCCCAATAGTTGCGGCGAACATGGATACGACGGGTCTATTCTCTATAGCGAAGGTGCTGCAGAGTCACGAGATGTTGACTTGCACTCAGAAATTCTACTCCACTAGGGAGTTCTCCGAAGCATGGGAAGATGGAGTATCTCCAGAATTCGTCTCCGTTACTTGCGGTTCTACGGATGAGAGTTTTCAACTCTTGAAGAGGAAAATGGCCACTGATAGTCGTTTGAAGATGATTTGCATTGATGTGGCAAATGGTTACAGGGAAGTATTCCTCCAATTCGTGAGGAGGGTTAGGAAGGAGTTCCCAGAAAAAATCGTAATTGCTGGGAACGTCGCAACTAGGGAGATGACAGAAGCACTAATTCTTGCAGGGGCTGACATAGTCAAGGTAGGCATAGGGCCCGGATCGGTCTGTACAACTAGGAAAGTAGCAGGAGTCGGTTACCCACAACTCTCGGCAATTGCGGAATGTTCTGACGCCGCACATGGACTCAATGGGCACGTCATGTCGGATGGGGGGTGCTCCTCGCCGGGGGACGTGTCCAAAGCCTTCGCAGCCGGAGCCGACTTTGTAATGCTTGGAGGGATGCTAGCCGGGCACGATGAGTCAGGAGGGGAACTAATTGAGGGAGATGATGGAGAAGAATACAAATCGTTCTACGGCATGTCTTCCGCAAAGGCAATGGAAACTCATTATGGAGAGGTTGCCAAGCATAGGGCGCCGGAAGGAAAGGAAGTCAGAGTNCCATACCGGGGCCCTCTGGAGGTAACTATTCAGTCCATACTAGGAGGCCTTAGGTCTGCTTGCTCATACGTAGGAGCGAGGAGGATAAAGGACCTACCGAAATGCACGACTTTCATCAGAGTGAGCATGACNACGAACGAAGTTTTCCAGAAATTCAACGTAGAATAGAAAGGTTCTATGATTAGGCTAGTCATAGTTGCTGCAAAGTTCACCCTGTGAAGGGAAGCTGGTTGGATCTTTGGGATTAGTGTTCCACTTACTCTCGCACTTGTTCACATATCCATCCCCGTCAGAGTCGACCATGGCATCCGAAGGATCATGAGGGTCGTATCCGAAATAATACTCCCATCCTGCCCACATGTCATCATCATCCTGGTCCTGGTGGTAAACCTCTGAGCCATCATTCCATTTATCCCCGTCCGTATCATTGATGATCGGATTTGTCCCATTTTGGAACTCTTCGAAATTTGTGTAGTTCTCAAGGTCNTCATAGAATCCCGAACCAGANCCGAATGGGTCAATGTGGCACTCGAAATCCTGCGGGTTGTCCCATCCGGGACAATATCGGTACATCAGAATGGTCCTGTTTAGTCCNTCATCGTCGAGATCTTCGTTTCCATCGTTTATGCCATCTAGATCAGAGTCAGGCATTCGGGGATCCATCGGGCCCCTGGAGCCCAATGCGTCAAGAGAGTTATTATCGACGAGGCCAAGTCTTAGAGCTTCCTCGGAGAATCTAACCTCCCAACCATCTGGAAGTTTATCGCCATCTGAATCGTCATCCACGGGGTTGGTGTCCCATCTGTCTGGAGCCTCCAGAGAGTTCTGTAGTGAGTCATTGTCGATGTCAAAAATAGAGTCTACAGGAGAGCCATAAGACGGGTCTAGTGCCCATCGACCGTTCTCCGGAATTGTGAAGCCTGAGAGGTTCATCTCATGGAGGAAGTACCTCGGATCCATCACTCCGTCATCATTTCTGTCACCAGAAGTTGAGAATCCGCTAACGTAGTTTACCCATACCCAACCACCGGGTCCAAGACCGCACTCGCTCATTGATTCGCAGCCNGGGGGGAGCCAGTTCGAAGTTGAAATCCAGAGGCTGTGGCTGTTTGTGTTCTGCTGGACAGAAAAGACTTGCATCTCCCAACCATCGGGCTGGCCATCCTGATCTGTGTCATTGATTAGTGGGTTTGTAGCTCCTTGCCAGGGCCTTGGTATGTAGAGAACCTCGTCACCATCGTTTAGTCCATCGTTGTCTGTGTCTGCGTTATTGGCATGGGTAACAAACAGGTCTCGCCCATCAATTACCTCCTCGCCATCCTCTAAGCCATCGTTGTCGGTATCGAAAGCGGATGCGTTCGTGAAGTAGTATACCAAGGTGCCATTATCGTACCATGGATGGCCATCAATNGCCTCCCTGTAGTCTTCCAATCCATCATTGTCAGTATCCTTGTCTGTGGTATTGGTAAAGGTCTCATAGAACTCCACAGAATCGGAAAGNCCGTCTTTGTCGGTATCGAAGACGCCTGGATCGCTCCGAACAATGACTTCGCGCACCCCGAAGTCGACAATCCGAATTTTCCAACCAATCACTTCGATTCCGTCGATAAGTCCGTCAGCATCAGTGTCTGCATTGAGTGGGTCCGTGGATCTGCCGTCGACAACTCCATCGCCATCCCTATCCCGGGCATTGTATTCGTCCAGATTTGTGAAGCGCTCATGCTGCTCCACTACTGTGACAAGGTTCTGGAGTCTGCTAGTTACCTCGTCGCCAGGTTCGACATTGATATGGTAAACCCAACCAGTTGTCTCTGTCTTTACCGGGATATTGACGTAGTTGCTATCGACAACTGTCCTAACCCAAAGGATTGTCCTGTTTACCTGCACATAGTCCCCTGGGGAAACGTCAATTCTTTCGATAGTAGATGCCCCCACCATGTCCTTGTAGGTTACAGCCCCATTTCCGTCAGCATCGTAACCATCGAAATCTGGATCTTCGTCGGCATTACTACCGTCATTGGGGTGTATTCCACTCTGATGCTCCCAGCCATCGGGCATGCCATCGTTGTCAGTATCAGGGTCTAGGGGGTCGGTGAAGTTGGAAGGCCCCCACGTGTAAGAAACCTCGAACTCCTCGATGTTGTTCAGGCCATCGTCATCATTGTCGCCATATGCATCGGTGGAGTTGGCGGGATTAAGTAGGGAGTTGTAGCAATATTCGAAACCGTCTGGCATCCCGTCTCCATCCGAATCCCAGTCACTTGGACCGTTCAACCTTCCATCGCCATCCATATCCTGCTCAAACCAAGTCAGATCTCCTGTTCCGGACATTAGGTCNGTGTAAGGTGCGTCAATTGTCAATATTCCAAAGACGGGCCTACCACAGTGGACACCCAAGTTTACAGGGCCGAATGCTATCTCGTACCTGTCATCAATAAGATCTCCATCACTATCCTCATCTAGAGGATTGGTATCATAACGCTCTTCAACGAAGTTCCTGAGCGTATCNGGCTCGGGTTGCTCCAGGTCGAGAATTGCGTCACAGGAGTGGCCGAACTGGGTCCCCATCTCTTCCCACAAGTCCTCCCCCAGGTCAAGTCTAATCTCGGCCTGCCTCTCCGGAGTGAGAAGAGGGCAATTCCAGTTTCCGTCCAGNGGGTCTAGCAGAGTNACAACGCCTGAGGGAGTTGTGACATTGTGAGTATGGGCGGCTTCCCACCTGTCATTGAGTCCGTCACCATCCGTGTCCTTCAATCTAGGATTTGTCCCAATTGCGGCCTCATCTAGATTTGTCAGNCCATCCCTATCTGGATCNCCCAGTGGTCCGTTGTCAGGATTGGGGAATGTCTCATTCTGCTCTCCGGTCTCCTGCTCTGTGTCNACGCTATTAATCTGGATATCCTCGCATTCAACCTCTGTCAGGCCTTCGCCTATCGAGATACAGGGTTCTCCGGTGTCTAGGGGGTCGAGCCCATTCTCTATTTCCCAGCCGTCATCAAGCCCATCGCCATCGGTGTCGGCTTCCTGCCAGTTAGTTCCATAGAGAGTATTCTCCATTCTATCGGCTATGCCGTCCCCATCCCAGTCACATCCTATGGTAGGGACATCGGGAGGACATTCGCGTGGAGAGCCATCAGAACCCANATCAACGTCCTCAATAGCGGACTCGAAGCCCCCCGAGTCGGTGCTTGAGAGGCCGGCTCCTACGACTGTGTATAGTCCGGCAAGGCACAGTGTTGCTGCGATTGCAGCTACCGCATACTGGTTATGAGACAATGCCATGCTGAACCCTCGCCCTCGTAGAGGGCGTGTTGTGCAATTTGGGTTCGGCTATAATGATTCATGGAATCTGACCTTCCACTGTCCCCCAGATGGTCAAATATTGGGCGGCTATTTTTGATAGAGAAAATCCTGGATTCTATCAAATGCTTCTGATAGTTGTTCCAATGGCGGAAGGGAAACCATTCGGAAGTGTCCTTTGCCGAATTCAGGAGAGAAACCGGAGCCGTGGACCACAAGGACGTGCTTCTTNTGCAGCAGTTCGAGGACGAAATTCTTGTCGTCGGAGGAAAAATTAGGATCTGTTATTTTCACAAAAATGTAGAATGCTCCACCTGGTTTATGGCATTCCAGTCCTTCTATTCCATCAATCCTTTCAATGCAGTAATCCAATCTCTCTTTGATTGTCTCCCTGTGTTCATCAAGCCAACCAGAATCGTCTTCAAGGCCAGCAAGGTAGCCGTATTGAGCTGGAGTCGATGCGCAGAGCCTGCTCCGGAGAATTCTCTCTACGCCATCTCGGACCTTTTCCATTATTCCTAGNGGGTCATGCCAAGCCATGTACCCAATTCTCCACCCAGGAGCNAAGTAGACCTTCGATACCCCATTTAGCGTAATTACCGGGACTGTCCCTGCCCGAGATGCAGCAGATGTGAAATTTCCAGTGAAATCCAAACCATCGTATATCTCATCGGAGATTACAGCGCACTTTGGCCATTCCTTGGCTATTTCGAGAAGAGAGTCGATGTCTTCCTTGGTGGCAACATTTCCCGTGGGATTGTTTGGATTTATCAGGACCAGGAGTCTGACATTGTCATCCATCTTTGAGCGAATGTCCTCTAAATCTATCCTCCAGCAATCTTCGGGATCCAAGCGATATTCAATCGTGGTCGCACCAAACATCTGCGGATAAGCCATGTAAGGGGGATAATGGGGTCCCGGAGCAAGGACCTTGTCTCCTTCGCCGAGAAAAGAAGCGAAGATAATCTGCAGGGCCTCAGTTACTCCATGGGTGACATAGACATCATCGGAATTGCAGGACCATCCCTTTTCCCGCTCCGATAAGGCAATTGCATCACGTAGTTCTTGGATCCCATAGGATGGCCCGTATCCGTTATCTTGCCGGTCTAATGCAGACTTGAATGCGGAAACCATGTGTTTTGGCGTGGGCAATCCAGGATATGCGAGTGGATCGCCGATGTTTAGTCGAATTACCGGATTACCCTGTGACTCCAACTCAATGGCNGGGACTACAACATCACGAATTGCATACTCCATAGATGAAGCCCGTGGACTGACGTCCATCTTCTCAACCATGGACCTGCGTATCGAGAGGCAAACATCAAATCGACGGTGATTATCATATCTGGAAGAGTTTCCTCGCCTCATCTAATGCCGCGGGAATTCCTCCGGGATTTGTGCCGCCTCCCTGGGCCATAGAAGGGCTGCCACCACCTCCTCCAGAGATGTGAGAAGAGATGCTGCGAAGTATCTGAACTGCGTCAAACCTCTCGGAAGCAATGGTTCCTTCAGTGCAAGCCACGACAAGGAAGCCCCCTCCTTCTCGGCTCCCGAGGACNGCNATTGTTGGGTCCGATTGGTCCCTAGTCAGTTCCCCGAGCATCCCCATCATCTGCTTGGAGTCACCTCCTGACTCCATGACAACATACCTAATCCCGTCCTTCTGAACTGCTGCATCCCCNCCCCCTCCGGCCCTCAGTCTGACAATTTCTGATTCCAAAGAATCAATCCTCTTCTGTTGGTTTTTCCATTCCTCGAAGAACCTTTGCACGGTCCTTGGAAGGTCATCTGGCTGGACTCCAAGANTCTCCGAGGCCTCGCTTAGNAGGCGTTCCTGCCTTCGCGCATGCTCGCGTGCCGTGTCCCCTGCCACGACTTGCAGACGCTCCACCCCATCTTGTACCTGACTGGAGCGTACTATGCGAAGCTCCCCCACANGTGCGGTGTTGTCATGGTGAGTCCCGCCACATGCCTGGATATCAAATTGGCCAATCTTGATGATGCGAATAATATCGTGCTTGGGAGGTCCTCCTTGGTAAATCTGGAAGCCGAATTTGGAGTCAGCATCAGCCCTTTCTAGAACTATCTTTTCGATCTCGGTCTCACTTTGAATTATTTCATTGGCCCGGTCCTCTATACTGTCGAGTTCNTCCCTTGAAAGTCTTGAGTGATGGGTAATGTCCAGCCTTGAGTATCTAGCACCTTTGCTGGAGCCTGCCTGCCAGATGTGAGTGCCCAGTTCCTCTCTCGCTGCGCCTCCAACGATGTGAATTGCAGTGTGGTGATCCATCAATTGTTTTCGCCTATCCCAATCAACCGTTCCTGATGCTGGCTTTCCTGTATCGACAGGGGAGTCGGAAAGGTGCAATATTTCTCCGTCTTCAATTCGGGTATCCAATACCGATACGGCATTTCCATCGACGGTTATCGTTCCCTGATCCCCTAGCTGCCCCCCTCCTTCCGGGTAGAACAGGGTGAAATCGAGTACTATTGCATGAGATGGAATTGAGGGGACCTCATCTGAAAGCCCCAATGCAGATGCGTCTTCTTTCGACAGGGGGGTGCAAGACAGAACCACAGCGTCGAATTCTGTTGCTGATGTGTCCTCGTAGTATCCTGATTTGGTGGGTCCAAGACCAGTGGCAATATTGCCATTTTTCTTTTTGGGCTTGGCTGCTGCCTTGGTCATCTTGGCATTCCTAGAGGCCATGTCAGCCGCTAATCCCACCCTCACTGAGAGTTGGGTCCACCCTAATTCGTGAGCGATCGAGACTACCATCTCGGGATTAAGGCCCCTCTCCTCAGAAAGCCGGAAGAGAACTTCGTCACTAACATATTTGGCATCCAAGGGGGTGTCCCTTAGAGCAGTCCTGACTGCGGCTTCCCCTTTCCTCAGCATCTCCTCGTACCTACTCTCCTCGATACTAAGAATTTGCAGAATGCCCTCCTGGCTTTGAGAGAAGCGAGACATATCTAGGTGGAATTCAATATGATGAGATCCTAGTTCGTCGAGACTTATCCCTATCCCTAAATCATCCTTCATCCGGCATACCCTCCTTGCTAGCATTCTTGCAAGGTATCCAGCCTTGGTATTGCTGGGGACCAGCCCGTCTCCAAGCATGTTGCACAATGCATGCATGTGATCGGGGATTGCATATATCGAAGAAAGGGGCTCAGTAATCTCCTTGAGCTGTCCGATGGAAATTTCCATCCCAGATTCCTGGATTCTTTCAATCAACTTTCCATATAGGGCATCAGCATCTGTTCCAACATCAATATTTAGTATTCCAGCGAGTCTTGAAATCTCTCCTAATAGATCGTCGATATTTACGGAGTCACTCATTCTCTCGGCAATTGAGTGAAAATTACTTTTCTCTTTCAGCCAAGACACAGTCTCCGGATATATTGCCTCATAAATTGTCGGAGTACCAGCAGCAGCCCAACAGAACCTCTCCAATCCGTAACCGGTGTCTATAATCTGCAAATCCATTTCCTTGTAATTTATCCCCTTGATCTCTATATCACCGGATTCGTCTTCTTCGAGATTCATGAAGACCAGTGTGGCAAGCTCCAATCCCCCAACAATCACCTCCAGAGCCGGTCCTGCATTGCCTCCGCCGGACCATGGATTTTCGACATAGGTCAAATCCTCAGGATTTATTCCGAATGAGTCGACGAGCATCTCGTCGCAGTACCTGACACATTGGTCGATCCAGTAAACCACTGAGCCTTCCTTTGGCTTGTTGAATGCATGATGGGCCATCATCTCGAAAGTCGAAAGATGGCGTCCTGAACGTCCAACAGCAGCGACATCGGTAAGCCTGATGCATGGTTGGCTAATCCCAAGTGGGTTTGCAGGGGGAGGGACTTGTCCGCTTGTGACATGGGGCTGGAAGTCAGCAATGCTCGCTATGGTCAGGTGTATGTCATCACGCCATCTAGCAACAATTGGATAGGGTTCTATCCTAGTGTGACCCCTATCCTCAAAGAAGGACAAAAAGGCCTCTCTCATTGAGTCTTTCAGTTCTTTTCCCTTGGACGGGAATCCAGAAATTATTGGGTTTCCAACGAAAGTGTAAGGATCCTCGGTAGTGTCCCCGCACGTGGTCCTATCGTCATCCCTAGACCAGAATCTTGCCCCGGTAACCCTGCATGTTCGGCACTTGTGGCCGGATTCCTCCCAGAAAGGAATTTCTATCTCTCCAAAGGCCACGCATTACTCCTCCAGTTGCGCCATCGTACAACTGGTCTTGAAGTCAATGCGCGAAATTGTCCCGGTGTGTTGAAAGGAGAACGTTTCCCGGTAGGTGTGAGATGGAGGACTGGAAGAGATTCCTCGAGGACGACGAAGGGTCAGTAAAGAGGATCAAGAAGCGCGGAAGGATGCTTGTTGATGCATTGATTGTAGCTGATGACGGGCACATTGGGAAAAGTGATGACAGGTCATTAGAGCAACTAGCGAATACCGCGTCGCTCCCGGGGATAGTCGGAGAGGCTTGGGGGATGGCAGACTTTCACCAGGGTTACGGTTTCCCTATCGGTGGAGTTGTGGCCACCGATGTGGATGAAGAGGGGGTTATTTCGCCCGGAGGAGTTGGGTTCGACATTAACTGCGGAGTCAGGCTTTGCTCTGTCGGACTGAGTATAGATGACATTGGGCCATTGATGAGGAAGAAGTCGGGGAGCGGCAGCAAGGAATTTGGAAACAGGCTCAAGGGCAGGGTTCCATCGGGTGAAACTGGCAAGGGTGGACTTCGGCTATCCCAGTTGGAACTAGAAGAAATTCTAGTTGAGGGTGCTAAGGCAGCGGCTGATCTGGGCCTTGGCCATCATGATGACCTAAATTGTTTGGAAATGAATGGCCAATTAGAGAGCGAGGCAGGAAGCGTTTCGGAAATCGCGAAGAGGAGGGGCGTGGCTGCTCTGGGCTCCATAGGAAGGGGGAATCACTTCCTTGAGATTCAGGTAATCGATGAAGTCTTCGACGAGGATGCAGCAAAGTCGTTCGGCTTGGAGGAAGATCAGTTGACAGCGATGATACACACTGGCTCCAGAGGACTAGGTTACCAGGTTTGCTCGGAACATGTAAAGAGCTTCGAAGGGAAATACAAGAGAACAGACGGGGGCTGGCACGCCGAAGAATGGGATATTGGCATTGAAGATATCCAACTTGCATCGGCTCCATTTTTCTCCAGAGATGGACAATCGTATTTCGAGGCCATGAAGGCTGCAGGAAACTACGCCTTTGCCAATAGGAGCGCGGTGACTCAGCAACTGAGAAATGCGCTAAAGGATCACATGGGATATGAAGTTGACTTGGAGGTGGTTTACGATGTTTGCCACAATATTGCTAGGATTGAGGAGCACGAAGTGCATGGTTCCTCTTGCACCTGCTGCGTACATAGAAAGGGGGCGACTAGGGCCTTCGGGGGAGACAGCCCAGACTTGTCTGGAAGATTCGAAGGGATTGGTCAGCCGGTATTAGTTCCCGGGGATATGGGGACGTCGTCCTACGTCCTGGCTGGACCCAAAAGAGGTACCAACAGGGCTTTCGGTTCGTCCTGCCATGGAGCGGGGAGGTCTCTCTCCAGGGGGGATGCCAGGCGTAACATAGACGGGAATGCTGTGAAGAAGGAATTGGCGGAAAAGGGAATTGCAATCTATGAGACTTCTGAGAGGTGTCTTTCAGAGGAGGCCCCTGAGGCATACAAGGACATAGACGAAGTGATCAGGCTTACGGGCGAAGCAGGCCTGGCTAGGCCGGTGGCTCGACTTAGGCCGCTAATTGTGATTAAAGGGTGACATCCTACTTCGAAGTGAAAAACAGTTCTATCTTTTCGCCATCGTTCTTCTCCAACATCACGTAGGATTCGAGGCTTCCTTCTTGCCATTCTCCATTCACCTTCATGGTAATGTCATACTCCTCCCAATCAGAGACGCCGTTTCTGTTTATGTCAAATTTCTTCTCGTCGGTTATTCCCGGACCGCCCTCCCTCTCCCATATCTCAAAGAATGAGCCGAGAGGGACATTCTTCGAACCTACTGTCTCAACGTGAATAGTGGTGTAATCTGGGTTGTTCTCCCAGTCGGGGACATTGTGTATGTGGACCCAACGCATTCCACCCTTGCATCCGGTTTGATCGATTCCGGTATTTTCTGGAATTTGCAGATAATTCCCATCTACAGTAATCATGATTTTTGGGTGGTAATGGGCCGTGGGTCTAGTCTCTTCGTGCGTCAAACCTCCCAAGCATCCGTCAGAAACATCCCAATCCGGTTTTGGGTCAAACCAGTGAGGGCTGAAAACGGCTACTGCTACGAAGGCAACGGTCGTTGTTAGAGCGCCAATCAGGAGCCAAGTCTCGGTCGCCACTTCCTTGATGTCCACGTTCCTGCGGTGAGGGCATTTGTCTTGAACTATGGGGCAGGGGGTATCGGGTGAGCGATGATCTACATCGAGTAGCCACGCTCAGGAAGAGAAGAGACTGCATTTGCGGAACCAGATTGAATACCATCGGCCTCTTCCATAATTATTGTCAGAAGAGTATTCACCAGTGCTCTGAGCTCCTCGAGTTCGTCCCTCATTTCATCTACACTTTTCATCCTAGACATGTGCGCATCCCATCCGAGGAATTTCTTCCTCTGCACTAGGATTTGCCTCTGGCCTATAAAGAAGACAGGTGGTTCTCAGGCATAGGATACAAAAGTGTGGGAGATGCTAATTTTCGGAGTCGCCCTCTTCTTCCTCCCACTCCTCATCATAGTAGTAGTCTTCTCCGGCCCTCCTCAGGACGTAGAATGCGACACCCATCAGTGAGATAATTAGCATCAGTGCTCCGATCAACCAAATGGTAGCCTCACCCGACTGATCCACAGATGTTGCAGATGAAACCTCTATTCCCGATATCTCAACGTTCTGGTAGTTCGAGTTGTCAAAATCACCCTCCCAGTTTCCGTTAACGTATTCTCCAACTACAAGAACCAGCACGGGCTGTCCCCTCTGCCAAGTTTGGTACTCGAAATTCGCCTTGACACTAGAGCTCCCGGGTGGCAGGAAGACATCCTCTGGACCATTCAGAAGGGTCGATATCGATGGTTGCCAACTGCCGTCAGACTTCTGTTCGTAGAGCCCAACAGAAATGGTCCCTTCGAGTTTACCCGGATTCTCCCAATAGGTCACAATCTCAATCGTCTCGCCAACGTATGGGCTCTTCGTAGGGGTGACAACCTCGCGAGTGTACTGACCAAGGAAATCTACGATCCTTAGAGATGGAGTCCTAGGGTTATCTGGCCCTCCCAGTCCCACGACAGGGTTCGCTGCCTTGTCTGTTGAAGTGATCCAGAATGACACTTTGTCACCCTCTTGATATTGCGTTTCAACTTCTGGGGTGAAGTCCAGCTGACCTTGGTAGATGTGCCGGCCATCCTCGTCGCTTGAAATCAGGGGCAGAGAACCGGAGTTCTCGGTTCCGAGGACAGGTTGCTCGTTCCGGAACATCTCCCATGAGACCTCCAATGAGCCGTCGAACATGCCTATCTCCTCCATGATAGTGATAGTAACGGTTACACTATCCATTGTGTGAGTCTCGATTACGGTTAGAGACGAGTCCGGGAAGTCATTCAGATTGAACAGTGCCGTAGGGGGAGTTGTGTCAACGGTAACTGATGCCTCGTCATTATCGATGGAGTGAGAATTTCCCGGGCCGTTAATTATGGACGTGGTTAGGGCCATTTCTGGTTCAACTGGAGGGAAGTCAGGCAAGGTCATTACAATTGTGAAATTGCCTTCTGAATCAACCAATGCTGAAGACTCATATGTTCCTCCTCCGTATTGTACCGAAAGACTCACCGCGAGGTCAGTCGTAGTTTCAGCAAGCCGGATTCCAGTTCCCTGATGATAAACTGCGCCACTGACTGAAAACTGATCACCCTGCCCCAGGTAGAGGTTTGGACCATCTGGCTCGACAAGCGGAGGTGTCAGGTCCTCTGCAATCTCTGGAACTGCAGCCAATGTGTTGTCTAGTCTCCAAGATAGCGAACTTAGCACAGGGGATTCAATCTGTTCAAGGCCATCTTCTACGAGAACCCGGGGCTTGCAATCGAAGTCATCGTCATCAAACAAGAAGTCCCATGACAATTCGAAAGTAACTCGTAGCTCTGTCACTGTGCTAGTAACTTGCTCTGTTGTTGCTCCAATCGGAGTCAGCATGCTGTCATCTGGAGACCAAAGAGTAGAGGAGTAGGGGCTGTATGAGAATACCCCCTGGTCATTTCCGTAACCACATAAGAACACGGTAATGTTGTCTATGGTGTGGAATCCATTAGGCTCATCCAGCCTTACTGAAAAGGTATGTTCTGAACCAGGAAGGAGATAGAAGTCTATGTTGTCCTGAGTTTCCCTGTCGAGCCCGAATGTTGAGCTCGCTCCGGAGCCAGTCCCCAGCCCCGTACCTGCGAATTCGACCAAGACGTCCTCGGCCACCACTATTGACGCCCAGGAGTTTTCTGCACCGGGTCCNCCTCCGGTNCCCCCATCCTGATATGTCAAACCAGCCCAATCGCTTCCTTCCAGGTAAAGGTGTATCAGTTCATTATCCAACTCAGAGACGTCGATACCAGTGAATTGAATCTGCTGCTGCCCGGTCAATCCGACGCTGAGGTCCTTCTGTTGAGATAGGTACTCGTTTTCATCGGCTATCCCGTCACCGTTTGTGTCATCGAGGCCCGACCTCCAGTACCACAGAGTGATAGATTCACCTCTTGCCTCGTCTTCAGAAATAGTCACGTAAGGGGATAGAGGTACTGTAGGATCTACTACCATTCCATCGACAAACTGCAAGCCAACTGGAGTCTGAACCTCCAATGGGCCGGCCACTGGGGGATTCGAGTCAATGANCACATCCACGGGGGAAATCTGCCCGGTTGAGTCGAGCGCCCCATTGGATCCAGGTCCCCCTACACTAATGAGCAAGGGGGAAATGGACATCTCAGTNATTCCTGTTGGGGATTGGATTACTCCAGAGAAGGTGCCGTCTTCACCGGCCTGAAGTGGGTATATTGCCCCAGAGATATCCAATGCGACAGAGAAGTCAGATGATTGGGGCCTCACCTCTTGCGAGTCCTGGAATCTTACTGTGCCACTGACATTCAGATTTCCGCCTTCAAGGATTGGGAATGGATAGAAAAGTGTGTCGTAGATGTTAGAAATAAGTCTTCCATTCTCGTCTCGGACCTCAAAGAAGTCTATTTGCAGGTCGTTCTCTACGGCGTTGACACCGGACTTTCCGCTCTGGGCAGAGGAAGGCCAGATGGTCTCACCGTTGTGGTCATTTGCCCTTGCACTCCAGAAAATGTTGTCTACGTCATCCCAAGTCCACTTGACGTCGAACAACCAGTTCACAACAATGTCGGTGTAACCGTCCTGATGTTGAGACTCCTCAACAAAGCTCATGGACAAATCCAGTGGAGCTAGGGACGCGCCAGATGTTTGTGAGAATGAAACAGAATATGGTCCACTNCCCCATAGTCCATCGGCGCTGTTCTGTACCTTGAATGAGATTGTGTTTCCATCTGACCCCTCTCCGATAAGGACAATTTCAGCAATATCGGCATTGTCGTAAAGGTGATGGTGCCTTGTAATGACCTCCATTTTCTCCCCATCTGGGTAGAATGTGTTGGGCACGGAAAAGTCCCTATTGACAAACATGTAGTCATACATCACTGAGCCATCGATGGCTACTGAACCATAGTCAGAGGTCATACTGAGCGGGATGGACAATTCTTCCGGGGGAGGGTCATCCGTGGTATATGCATCATGGTATCCAGCAATGGTCGGACCGAGGCCCGAGACGTTCTCGAAAATTAGATACTCTATTCCGATGCTTGAGATTGAAACCGTCTGAGCATAGGTAGAGGAAACCTGCATGGGCACCTCTATCCACTCCCTGCTAGTTTCTGCATCAGTGTGAGTTGTGCTCATCAGGCTAATTGCTACCAGTTGACCTTGGCTNAGGGGNGTCAAGAAAGGAGTAGAGCCAGAACCACCTGAAATCGTTGAGCCGCCCAATGATATCGTGATGGGGGCCTCGAAGCCATCTGAATCGGGAGAAATCGCCATCATCCCGGAAGAAACCACCGAAGATGCGGGGAGCATTATTGACATGCTCTCCGGGTTGGATCCATCCAGTGACAAAGTTGTGGTTCTGGAGAACNCATCATCCTTCGTAATCATGGACTGCCAACCGAAGTGGCCGTATCCGATCTGTGAGGTCTGGTCANTCATTGGGAAGTGCCACTCTGCTGAGCCATCGTTTAGTACGTCAATAGAGGGGTTTGAAGCGGGATTTGCGAATGCAGGAGATAGTCGGAGCACGTCAATCCATGCATTGGTCGGCAATGTCACAGAAACAGAGTATCCAAACATCGCATTTGAGAACTCGATCTTGCCTCCCTTCGTAATCGAACCCATTGAATTGCCGCTCTGGTCGTAAATTGTCGCCGAAACACCGCTTGAGATATTACCNCCCAGGGTTATGCTCCTAATTGGTCTTGAAGAGTACACGAAGTCGGAAGTAATTGTACCTGTAANTATGGTTGCATTTAGCAGCCCATCGACTACCTCTACTCCGGTGCTATATTCCCAACCATTGTAGCCGGAGTCAGCGCTTAGNANCCTCTTGGCACCGACATGTATTGAGTTGAGAGTAGGCGAAACCTCTGGATCATCTGAGCCCATGTGGACCTTTAGTCTGACATAAGGGAATTGTTCCGAATCTATTCCAGCTAGGCTGAATGGGAATGACAGGTTGCTAAATCCAGGTATCTCATTTCCAGATGCAGATTCAACCATTGACCCCCGGATCCACCCCTCATCATTCACATTGCCCTCGATGTCGACAAATCCGTGGTTGAAGTACCTCTCGGAGTTCATCGAGATCGTAGGACTTAGCCAGTTACCCGTTTCACCGAAATTGGAAATTGTAACTCCGGCATTATCGATGAACCAGCCACCGTACTGGATGTATGAATCTGATCCGAATGCGAACTTGAACTTGACAGAGTCTCCCTTGTAATTATCCAAATTGGCGACTAGCGTACTGAAAGGACCAGATGATGACCAAGCTGATGACGACCCAGAGCAGTGTTCCATACTGAATGTTGACATCCCCTGCAGGTTGTGCCCGGCATATGTCGATGCAGTGCTGGAATACCAGCCCGGGTCGAAGTGCTGCCAAGAGCCACTGTTAACCTTGATGAAGACGGCTCCGCCATCCCAGCCAGCCTCTGCGCATGACCAGTGATCAAAGGTGAAGAATGACGTCCCATTCATCGGAATCTCGTACCAAGGAGAAATTAGCCTAGCCTCATCAATACCGGCTTCATAGTTGCCGGAGAAGGC
>PBOL01000033.1 GCA_002725315.1 Methanobacteriota archaeon
ACTCTCTCCCCACTTTCTCCAGCGAATCGCAAGTACTTAGGATACTCTCTAGGGCGTACAGGTTTGCTTGCTGAACAGGAACTAAGAGAGTGGGAGCACCTGCGCCTGAATCCTCTCCATCGACTCCTCTTAAGTCAGAAAGTGCCCCTCTAAGCCTGGCAGCAATCCTCTTGTCTCTTCTATCAATTAAGCTAGGGGTTAGTCCGGTCCTTTCTTCGGCCCACCACGCTGCACAGACAGTTGCAGCGGCACCTAGGTCTGCATTGACAGATTTGTGCGACTCAACCTGGTTTATTGCGCTATTTCTAAGTCTTGACCATCTCCTATTACGAAACAAAGTCGCTAGGAGATTTCTGAATCTTACCTGTTCATCGGCCCAAAGTGACTGCCATTCTAACCAATCTGGGTCATCAATCCCCGGCTCTATTGCATAAATCGGAAGTCCACCTCGTGAATTCTCAGCATGCCGAATTAATCTAATTCTCTCTGGATCTGGAATGGATGGGCCTGCTATTTCCAATTCCCTTAGGTCCCGGACTAGCATTCCAAGGGTGGTCCCGGAAGAGGCAGCTGAATCCACATGAACTCCGGGACTGTTCTTGTCTTGTTCCTCCTCTTCTCGGACTGAAGAAATCTCATCTGGAGAAGCAATAAGTGCGAGACCATCCCAATTCCTTGGCCTTAGTTCGGAAGGCATCCGCACACAGGGTAGGTATGGCCATAGCAGAATTATCCCTCCTAGGGGATCATGAAATTCTGAGGATTCCCACCTCAATCTCGGAAAGTTCACATCCCCCCGAGACGACTCCCTCGATTCAATTCAACGGTGAAATCACCCATCTGGTACCCTAATTACTGTAGGATTCAAGGATGATGAGTTACCGAAGCATGTCGATGAGAGATAGTGGACCGTTCTCGACTGAGCCCGTTGTGCTACTGAATGAGGTATTCCCGGGGCACACTAATGCACTGAACACCCTCTTTGGTGGTAGACTGATGTCAATCATGGATACCGCAGCCGGCATGTCCGCGTCGAAGTTTGCTCACAGAGAATTTGTGACCGTCTCGGTCGATGCCCTGAAATTCAGAAGGCCAGCCTTCCAGGGAGACGTCATCCGAACTACTGCCAGGGTCGTTTGGACCTCCCCTAGGACTGCAGGGATACACGTTACTTCATGCAGACTTTCCAGATCGGAGTGGGTGGGTGAAGAGATATGCTCCGGATTCTTCTTCATGGTCGCGATCGACTCGTCGATGAAGCCAGTAGAGATCCCCCAGTTTGTTCCTAAATCCGATGAAGAGAAAGAGATGTGGGCCCAGGCAGAGACTGCCCGTGAAGCAATGAGATGAGGCCTAGTATCAGTTTTCGGAGAAAAAATACTAGTGTAGAATAGCCTTGTTTTCGCCCAATATTATACCATGGACTTATACCCTATGTTAGTCGCTCCGCGCTCGGGATGTACTTAGCCGGGCCTAAGGGCCCGACGGAGAAGAGAAATGCTGAGTTGTTTGGCGAACTCTACTTAGTCGGGGCAAGGGGAAAGTGTTGCGCGATTCTAACTGAGCGTCAGCTTACCATCGAGAGGTTCGATGGAAAGGGGTTGAGGATGGACTTGGCGGCAATAGATAGGATGCGGCACCTCAAGGTTCCCATGCTGCCTTCGGGAACCTACCTCTTGGGGGCAATTGCGATTTATCTTGGCTTCACTACTGTCATGGGGCCACTTAGTTGGATTTCGATAGGTGTGGGTACCACAGCGATACTTTCCAACTTCATTTCCAGGTATTCTATTCTAGCAATTGAAACAGGCTCGGGTGGAAGGCATCTGATTTCTGGAAGCGAGGGCAATCTGCTGAAGCTATGCCTCATGGTGGACCGGGTCCGACATGGGAGTGATTTGGAAGAAGCTCGCATTGGTCTCGAAGAGCTAGAAACTGAGCTTCCTTCCTTCCCATCAATTAGGGATGCAAAGGGACTTCTGGCATCTCCAAAATCAATTCCAGAGCCCAACAAGCTTGAGTCTCTAGAACTTCCACCCGGACCAGCCAGCGGTTCCATGAAGGACGAAAATCACAACAAAGAGTTGGAATTCACTGGAGAGGGAGTAGTAGAACGCCACGAAAGGCTCCCAGATAGACAATCCTTCGAAGATTTTCCTACCCCGACCGATACTCGGAATGAGCAGAGCTCCTTGAATGCGTACGAAAGGGCATGGGGCGTTGACAGCACACCTTCTTGGTACAAGGAAAAGGAAATCTCTCAAAACACTGAGAACAGGATCGACTCCGCTTTGAGCGATGCATCCCAAGGAATGGACCTCTTTGCACCTGGGGGGATTTTTGACGCAACACCCCCAAGTGAGCCAAGTTCTCTAGATGACTACCAACAGTCCGATTCTGGAATGCTAGGAGACCTGTTCAACTCTGCGGAAGAAAAGGAGAGGGAGCTATCCAGTTCCCAGATGATAAAACGAGCACACAATGCCTTCGGCGCGCCAGAGCAACCGTATGTTCGGCCAATGCTTCCACCCCCGACAAATGAGGCTGTAAGGGAGGAGTGCAAGGCAGGAGTTGTACGACAGGCCAGAGCCAAGCAGGAGTTGCAAGTAAGCAGATTGGCAGAGTCCACAGCGAAACCCACTAGTCTTGAGGAGTATCCAGCATTGAACAAACTGGCCACTTCAATGGGCGGAACAAGGCTTTCAGTAAATAGGCCCGATTCCAAGAAGCAGTCTTCGGGTTGGCTTGGAAGACTGCTCAGACCGAGCGGTGGAATGGCGACAAGGATCAGTCAGGAGAATTCCTCAAAGGAACATTCGGACAGAATCACCAGTGAGAATGCCAGATTCCAGAGTTCACAGCACATGCGCCTTAGAAGCGATCAAGAACATCAAGCAGAGGTAGGAGCAAGGATCAGATCAATGAGGAAAAATGCAGAGTTCTCCTCAGCTAGGGACACTCTGGATTCGATAGTCTCCAGGGTACAGAACGGTAAAGAGGAGGCTCCAAGGTTGTTGGAGGCACCTGGCAACTCATTGCGGTTCAGCCAACTAAGGCCAACTTCTTCCAAGGATGACCCCCACCCTCTACCAGGACTTCGAAGGTTGGGCTAATTGAGCCCAACCATTCTGCGATACCGATCCATCCTGCCATGGTAAACTCCTCTTTCGAGGGATTGAAGATTTGTAGACCCGAGTCCCCCAAGGGTGAATGAAGAGGTAACTATGGCATGAACCATAGCCGACCTCATTCCCTCTAAGTCATTCAAAATTCCTTTCCTGCCAGACATATTTGCAAGCAGGGCGCCAGCAAACGAGTCCCCACAGCCAGTAGGGTCAACCATCTCTCTAACTGGGAATGCGGGCAGGACAATTATTCCGCATGGAAGATTTGCCATCACCCCCGATGAACCCCTCTTTACGATTAGGCCCCTTGGGCCGCTTCCAGCATCCTTGCCTCCGTGAAGACACGAGCCTTCCATGATTGGATTGATTGCTTGAGTGAATGACTGTTCCCCTGCGATGGCACAGACCTCCTCTTCGTTCAATATAGCAATGTCCGCCTTTCTAAGTGCAAGAGACAGAGTCTCGAACTCTTCTTCAATCCAAAGCATGAAGGTGTCAATTGCCGAAATCTCAACGCTTGGGCACTGATCAAGAACTGCAACCTGTGACGAAGGGTGGGTATTAGCGCAGAACAATACATTTGGCTTTGTCCATGGTTCGGGAATCTCAGGTTGAAATTCGCCAAGAACATTGACTTCCGTGGAAATAGTCTCAACGTTCTCCATAGCTCCTTCGTACTTGCCAGACCATCGAAACGTCTGCCCGTCCAGTTTTTCTACTCCTGAGAGGTCAATACCCAATCCCTCAAGCAAGGATTTGTGCGAGTCTGAGAAGTCATTTCCTACCGGTCCCACTATCCCTACTCGTGGTGATCCTCCTGGCACTAGTGGGAGATGGAAAGAGGACGAAACCCCAGAATGAACTGCGGATCCACCCAGTATGTCTGACCCACTGGCCACAGGAGTCTCGATGTCATCGTACCCAATGCTTCCGACGATCACCATCTCTACTATTCAGACCCCTCCTGTTAGTAGCGTGGGATGACTGGACAAGTAGTCTGTGGTGATTCTTCTCTCTCTGAAGTCCTGCTCTTCCAATATTGCCCTATGCAATGGAATCAATGTGTCGACTCCCAGTAGAATAGTTTCATCGAGAGCAGAATCGAGCCTCTCGATAGCCTCCTCCCTATTCTCAGCCCATGCAATTACCTTGGCAAGCAACGAATCGAATGAGCCTGGCATATCGTATCCAGAATGCGCGTGCGAGTCCACCCTTATCCCGGGACCCCCGGGCCAATGACATTCCCAAAGCTTCCCTGGTGATGGCTCAAGGGTAATTGGATTCTCGGCATTTATTCTGGCTTGAATCGCATGCCCGGACCAGATAACGTCAGATTGGTCAATTGGAATCGACTCTCCTGCTGCAATTCGAATGCCCAATGATACTAGATCAAGACCAGTGATCATCTCAGTCACCGTATGCTCAACCTGGACCCTTGGGTTTACTTCCATGAAGTAGAACTCGCCATCAGAACTTCTCAGGAACTCGAAGGTTGCAAGTCCGCTGTATCCGATTGACTCGGCCCCTGCAACCACTCTTGCACCCAGGTCTTCTCTTTCTTCGTGAGTCAGCCATGGCCCCTCTTCGATAATCTTCTGATGCCTTCTTTGGATCGAGCAGAATCTTTCTCCGATGTGGATCGCCCTCTTCCCATCTGCAAGAACCTGGAACTCAATGTGCTCCGCTTTGTCTACAAATTCCTCGATGAATACCCTGTCATCGCCGAATGCGGAAAGTGCACGGCTTTGGCACATTCTCAGTGCCGACGCAAACTCCCCCTTTTCGTGAACGACTTGCATTCCAATCCCTCCACCTCCAGAGGCGGCTTTGATCATTAGAGGGAATCCTATCGAAGAGGCGATTTCTAATGCTTCTTCTGGGTTGGCAATCGGCTCCTCTGTACCCCTAGCAACTGGAATTCCTGCGTCAGACATTGCTTTCCTTGCTGCGATCTTATCACCTAGTAGGCGTAGAGAATCCGGGGAAGGGCCAATGAAAGTAATGCCCTCCTCTGCGAGCCTTTTTGCAAAGGACGGATTCTCTGACAAGAATCCATACCCTGGGTGAACAGCATCAGCCCCCGTCTCCTTGGCTGCGGACACTATCGCCTCAATGTCCAAGTAAGATGCAAGCGGATCATCTCTTGGGATGTAATATCCCTCATCTGCTAGTCTTACCGGTAGGGACAGCCGATCCTCTCTGCCATGAATAACCACTGACGAAATACCTAGAGAATTCAATGAGCGTAGGATTCGGAGGGCTATCTCGCCTCTATTGGCAATCAAGACGCGTCGGAACACATGGCTCGCTAGGAACACTTTCGTATCAGTGAATCGGCCAATCAGTATACATCTCTGAGGTATCTCTTCTCTGTTTTCATTAACCCGGTCTCGACGAATTCCTTCGCCTCATCTTGACTCATTCCCCCGTATTCGGAGCATATTCCAATTAGTGTGCTGTGAACATCCTTGGCCATGTATTGCTTGTCTCCGCAGACATAGAAGTAGGCGCCATTTTCAATCCAATTCCAAATCTCCTCGCCGCTATTCTTCATCAGATGCTGGACGTAGACTTTCTCGCTACCCTGCCTAGACCATGCAAGGTCGTGTCTTGTGATCAACCCACTTTCTTTCCAATTCTCCATTTCATCCCGATACAGGTACTCGCCTTCTTCGGTCCAATCTCCGAAGAATAGCCAGTTTCTTCCCTTGGCCCCGTCGATCTCCCTTTGTTGCAGGAATGCCCTGAATGGTGCAATGCCTGTGCCCGGTCCAACCATTATGGCATCAGTTGAGCCATCATCAGGCAATACGAATGATCTAGTCGGTGACATGAAAACTCCAACTTCTGTAGTGCCGGTTTCACACTCGTCGGCCATGTAACCTGTGCACAGTCCCGCTCTGTCCCTGTCGTGATGATTGTATCGTACTATTGCGACAGTCAGATGAACAGTCCCTCTTTCAAAATCTGGACTGCTGGCTATGGAGTAAAGTCGAGGTTTCAGGCGGTCCATTCCTTCAACCAACTGCTGTGGCGTGAAACCAATGCCGCCAAAATCCGAGATTGAGTCGAGGTAGTCCCTGGACCAGATGTAGTCCTCCATCGCCTTAGGGTCTGAAGTTAGTTCAGAAATCAGATTTACGTAACCTTCCCCCACCGGGCCAACTTCAACGTATCCTTCTGGGAAATCACCGTCATTCCCTGTACCGGACCAGTCCAGCAGAACGGCACCGTCCTTGGAAGAGAACCTCTGCCTACTGGTAATGCTCATCTTTACTTGGCCCGAGTCTTGAGGTACTCGATTTGCTAGTCCTTCAATCCATTTCTTTGAGACTCTGTGGATCTCAAATCTGTCCGTTAGCGCTTCCCTCAGTGAGCACGTTCCCAAGTGAGTCTCAACTTCCTCATCTCCTGAAAAATTAGTTGAAATCAACAACTCTTCTACTAGTTCCGGGGGGCATCTAGGAATAACCCCCAATGCGTCCCCTGCCTTGTATTCAAGTCCAGAGTTCTTTAGCTCGAATACAATGTGGCGAGTCTCCTTTTTCGAACCCTCTCCATTGAGAACGAAGTTCTGTGAGACGGTGGTCATGAATGGATTCTTCGCGCTCCAGTCTGCCATGTCCGTTACCAATCCACTGGAAATGCCATTCGCTTAAGAACGAATGTGGAGGTCGAGACTCCCGAAGAAGGAAGCATCAAGTCATGAACGCCCCAACGAGAGTCGTGGCGGAGTTGAGGTTCCTCGGTTCAGGCAATGCCTTCTCCCCCCCTGGAAGGATGCACGCACTAGCATTATTGGATGGAACTATTCTAGTCGACTCCCCTCCAACAGTCCTTCCCCAAATGCGAAGCTTTGGCGTTTCACCCTCGCAAATTCGACATCTACTAGTCACTCACTGGCACGCCGACCATGTCTTCGGTTTCCCATTTTTGATACTAGATAGATGGAAAATGGGCGAGATAAATGGGGAGTCTGAGAAAATCAACATACATTGTAGACCAGGGGGGAAGGAGAGGTTGACCAAGCTGTGTGAAGACGGTTTTCCAGGTACCTTGTCAAAAGAACTCGAGAAAAATTGCTCCTGGAATGAAGAAGAGAGCGGTGAGTTGGAATTTACTGACTGGACTTTCGAGAGATTCCCAGTCAGTCATACTCCAGCGACCGAGCCTCACGGCTACAGATTTACCCACAAGAGCGGTTTATCCATTATGCATTGTGGGGACTCAGGGCCGTGCAAAGAGATCGAAAATAGGGCTCCTGAATCAGACATCATTATTCTGGAAATGGGCGTTCCAGATTTCGTTGATAGCCCACACCACCACAATCCCTCCGATGTATCCGAATTTCATCTCCGCCACCCTAATGCCCTGATTCTTGTTACTCACAACTTTGCTAGATCAAAGGATTCAGTGGAGGGTTTTGAGATTCCTGAACTACCTGACGGAGTAGTGCAGGTCGAGGACGGAGACTGTCTGGAAATATCGGATTCGGGCAATTTCTCATTGATAAAAAAATAATTTTTTTCTTTACTAGTATATATATTGGAGGAACAGTTTCTCAATTCTGATGACTCTCCTGATGATTTTCTCAATAATCCCCACCAGTAAGAAATAAGTTTTGGAGTGAAAATTTCCAATGATCTTCTAATGTGATGAAAGCTATGGGGGGATGTATTTTTTACACCAGAAATATTTTTCAATTTTCGGCTTGCTGAGAGCCATTAGTATCGATAATACGGCGAAAAAATCTTCTTCAAATAAATATTCGATAGCTCTGCACAAATCAACAATTTTTTGTCATCAATCAAGACACTCTTATTACCACTGACAACCTCGCTTGGCGGTACGCACTTCTAGCAATGAACCCAATGGGGTGGAGAATTGGCTTTGTGTGTGTTAAATAACTAGGTGAAAATAAATGGACGGGAATATTTTCGAGAAGATTCTCGGTCAAGACAGCCTCTTCACTGACCGTAAGGCCTTTGATCATGCCTTTGAACCATTGAGGCTTCCACATAGGGAGCATGAGGTGGATGCACTTGTCATGAATCTGGTAGATGCTCTGAACGGCCATATCCCTTCCAACATGCTACTCTACGGGGTCCCTGGTTCGGGCAAGACTGTGGTAACCCGATTCGTCCTGGGACAGCTCAGAGAAAAGGGGTCCGATATGGGGCAGTTGGTGAAAACTTACGAAATCAATTGCCGAAACGTGGACACCAAGTATCGAGTCGTTCAATCTATTGCCACCCAACTTGCTAGGAGGGGCGATGTACCTGTGCCATTCACCGGATGGCCCACTGATAGGGTGCTTGAAACCCTAGTCGAGAGGATGAGCAGAGCAGGAGGCGTCCACATTATTGTCCTAGACGAGGTAGACAACTTGGTCGATAAGGGAGGGGATGACTTACTATATGCCCTAACCAGCCTCAACACCTTGCTCAGCGAAGGAAGGTGTTCGATAATTGGGATAAGCAATGACTTGAACTTCACACAACACCTTGATCCAAGGGTGAGCTCCAGACTTAGCCAGGAAGACTTAGTTTTCCATCCCTATGTGGCAACTGAGATTCAGAATATTCTCAGTGAGAGGGCCTCGATGGGACTCAGGGAGGACGTTCTTGATGATGGGGTGATACAACTTTGCGCCGCACTAGCAGCACAGGAGCACGGCGATGCCAGAAGGGCTCTAGACCTCCTCAGGATTTCCGTCCAGAAGGCGGAACAGAGGGCTCAGACTAAAGTAAACACAAAGCATGTCAGGCTGGCACAGAGTCAACTTGAGTATGACCAGGTTACTCCTGTCCTCAGGACTCTCCCACTTCATCAGAAGTTGGTCCTATTCTCAATTTGCCTAAACGAGGAAAACGGGCTCCGGAATATTTCCACAGGAGAGATATACAGAACCTATGCCGAAGCATGCACAAAGATCGGCATCGAGCCATTGACAACCAGACGGGTCTCTTCCCTGCTAAACGAACTGGACACAATAGGCCTAATCATGGCAAGAAATGTCAGCAAGGGAAGGGGTGGAAGAAGCAAGCAGGTCAACTCGGCAATCCCCAAGGCTATTGATGCGATATCACTGATGAGCGAGAACGAGCCTTTAGTCAACGAGGCCGCGTTGGGAAAGTATAACCTCCAGGGCCACCTCTAGTTTGAATGCCGACAACGATTAAACCAAGGCGTCAGGTCGGCGGCTCGATGCCTGAAGGAGAATCAGAGTGGAAGGCAGCGTTGCTGAGACCAAGTAGCAAGGCATCCGTTGCAGCAATTATTCTGGGTTCGTGGATGCTTGTGCTGGATGTTCTTAACATCGTAATTGGTGTGCATTCTGATGGTGGCAAGGTTCGCTGGATAGACTTCCTCACCAATGGTTCTGAAGTTAGCCAAGCCCATGAGTTTGGAATCCTAATACCCGATGACTTGCTTTTCAGTGCACTTGGGTTTGGAATCATTGCTCTAGGGATGATGGGTCTGGGAAGATCTGTTGAAGGCGGCTTCAAGACGTGGTCAAAGCAGCTNCCAAGTAGCCCCATCTTCTCTAGCCTTCTTTCAACGAGTGGTGGTTCAAACAGGACCATTGGTAGTTGGTTGATACTATTGGGGGCCATGTTCTACATCATCTGGAGCTCTCTTTACTCCACATGGGTAGATCCCGGGGTTTACTCTGTGATGATTGCTCTGGTGGCTATTGGCTTCGGACTCCACGCAGTCGAGGACTCCAAGGTTAATCAGTAGATTTCTCGAATCTCCTGAGGAGATTCCTGCACCTTTCTTTCGAGTCCTCATCACACCATCTAAGCACGAGCCCTCTTCCTGGCTGGCCATAGAGAATTGCCGAACCAATTGGCGCGAGTGGGTGGAGTATCAATGGAGACAGATCCTCCTCCCCTTCAACTACGATAAGACTCCTCGCTTCCTTGTCCATGNAGTGGTTAACAGCATCCTCGCATGCACTAAGGAGGGAGTCCGAAATNGCTCCCGCTGGACTGGAGCATTCTAGTACAGAATCGAAAAGTGAATAGTCGATTTCTTCGGAACCCGCCCACTCTTGGCGTTTGGTCCTGCCATCGATTATGGCGATTTCAGGAATTCTCCCAATTTCCTGTAGAGTGAGAACAGTCACGTCTCCAACCCCGATGATTGGGCCCGAGGCCGGATTAGCATCTATTTCCTCCAAAGCATCGGTCATTGCTATCTGAGGCTCTGCCTCTGGTCCAGGGAATAGTTTGCCGAATGGCTCCTTCAATTCATCTTCGACTTCCGATGTGAGCCTCGAAATACCGCTCTCCAACTCGTTCGGAATCCAGGCTTCTCCCGANCTGTCGATCTTGCCTGTTCTTATCCGAGAGCTAGAAATGGGCNTCCCATCCCAAGCAAGGACCCTTTCGATGCAAATNATNTCTAGTCCAACTAGCCCCTTCTCAATCCTAATTCTGTTAATTTCTTCGCATTCAGCCAATGTCTCGAAAGTACAAACTATGGCAGTGGCCGAAATGTGATCAGTGGCGGGCCCATGTTTGTCGTTAAGAGAGTGGAACTCTACTCTGGAGGTTTCCTCTCCAAGAAAATGCTCAATCTCCGAGCGCCGTTCTTCCCATCTTTTTATTCTAGGATCCTTGGCCCTGGCGATTTCATCATTCGTTATCCAGACCTCCAACTTATTGCATTTGGAGATTCCAGCTCTAATCAGTGATTTGTGCCCTTCGTGAAACCTGTCGAACGTTCCCCCGATAAGGCCTACTTCGTTCATTGGTTTTCCGCCATTGGGGCTCTGCTATCATTTCTGTGGAAATCTGTGTGCCCCGGGGCGTAACGGCCACCTTCACTGCTTCGCTCTGGCGCCTGACCCACCCCGGGACGTCTGTCGGACTGCGTGGTAGTCCCTTGATTCATTCTATTCCGTCCTCAGGGGACCTTCGCAATCCGGCCACCTGATTTGCGCCACAGTTCATCCCGAAAATCGGTCCCAGTGGTCTTCGACAGGTGGTCACCCAATACGTGGTACCGTGTTTCATACTCCACCTCCGGCGTGGGGGCTTCGTCCACACGGTGTTGCCGTTTGGGCATTCTTTCCCCACATAGGGTGCTCAAGAACCCAACGGTTGCAGAAATCCTGTATTTCATCGCAATTCCGGATGAAATCCCGAACTTCCTGCAGCCAGCCTCTCAGCAATCGAATGATCCCCAGACATCACCATCTCTATGGTAAGATTGGGCCATTTTTCCTTTGGCTGTGCCAGCCATCCTACATGTTCATGGGTCCTCCCTAACAGAGGAGGGTTCCCCGATCTGACTGACTCCAATGATTCTACAAGATCCAATACTGGATTTACCAATTCTCCTGGAAANTCTTCAAAATTTTTCATTTTTGANGACTCATTGAGTGAATCTAGAATCGCCGGACTGCACCCCGGATGAGAGAAATGCTGCATCCCCGGTGCTTGGCAAATCTCACCTATTGGCCGAAGAAGTGCAGCACTCCATGGCGTATTCATGGAAAACAACTCATCCAATTTCTCCTGCTCTAGCAATTTCTGAAGCATTACAGAGGAGATATGTGCCCACCACTCATAAGGCAGGTCTTCTCTAAATCTCTGAATTATTGAGATTTCCAAATGACTGTTGTTCTCTGAACAGTCGAAAAGCCTCGACCACGTGTTAAGTTGATGTCCTAGGTCTAGTTTTCTGGCACGAGCCCTAATTTTATTCATTGATTTGTCATACTCTAATTCGGGCGTTCCTGTGATTCTTAGGAGCCACGAATAACCCAACAATGCTTCTAGAGACTCAATTGGCGGTTCTCTCAGCCAAGCCTCTACAGCCCAGTCAAGAATGTCCGAATGTGACTCTTCAGGGAGCCATGGGGCGTTTAGAATGAACTGTGATGCAAGCCATGCTGCACCNCTGTTCGCTTTGCTGGGATCTATGGCTGGCCATGAACGCAACAAATTATCTGGATCTTCACGAAGCTTTGAGGTGATTTTCGNAGAGTATAACTTGAGAATTGGATCAGTAGCCTGATCAGCCAGTTCCGAGAGCTTCTCAATAGGGAGATGGTCGACATCCATCAGAGCCAGCCACTCATGATCCAGTCTTTGCGAAATCCTCTGCCACCTGGGCCATCTGGACCGACTGGGAGAAGCAATCCAAGCAGCCAGTGGGTACCTTGCTTCCATCAGATTTGCCCACTCCTCGTCTCCTTCTGGGTATTGTGAAAGCGCCGAGCTAATGATTGAGACCATGTCCCCATCCAGTTCCTCGCGGACGAAATCAGTATCGACGTTCAACTCAAGAATGTCCCAGGGGGAAATCGTCTTTTCCTCCTTTTCCGAAATTGTAGGGATGATGCTCCCCTGCTCAACCAGCCTTACAGGGATTCTAATTCCGCTACTGGTGGAGAAGCTTAGCCAAGGGAGGGTCCTGACTCGATCTACGACAATTCGATCAAATCCAGAAAACTGTCCTTTCTCCTCATCTAAGATGACCAATCTGAGATTTGTGTGTGAAGCAACCTCGGATAGTAGATCGGTCGGCAACCCTTCACCAATTTCCAGGACCAAGGGAGCCGTTTTCTGCTCTAACGACCACCGCACTAATGCTTCAATAGCCGATCTTCCCAGGCCTCTGGTGTCCACTAGCCTGACTGTGTTTCCAGGTACCGCGAACTCTGCTCCCCCCCAGTCATTTCTGAATTTCCTCAGTGTCGACTCATCAGTCTTTACACGTCTATTTGTGGAAAGCTTGTCAGTTAGAGATTGCAGTCTCCTTTTCCTTTCATTTCCAGATAGCCTTGGGTGAGCCGCCCTTATCCAGTACTCGAGAGCTTCAAGTGGGTAGGGCTCACCTTCAATATCCAAACCCGCCAAGTCAGCCACCAAAAGTGAATTTGCTCTAGCAGACCTCAGGAGGACAGATCTCGGCAGCCTCTCTTTAATTATTGCAGCAACCGGTTGAGTAGGGCGTATATCTGGGAACTTCCCATGCGCTGAACCCATTACCCAGCTCCCTCTATGGTATGTGACCTCATCAAGGGGGGGTCCTGACATCACATCCAGCGGTACAAACCAGTCCTCCTGCGAAATAGTAGAACGAAAATCTGGATTTAGCAATTTAGCCCTCATCAGGCCAATGACGGATTTCTCTCCCAGATAAGCATCAATTAGTTCGGGTCCCGCTATCTCCGGAGGAGAGTCTAGGATCTTCATATCGCTGATGTCAAACCACCGGGGAGATTTCTCCAAGAGTAATGCCCATGCCCATGACACCCCCTTGTTTCTAGTGGATGGCATTCCTCCCAATGCTTGGTTTGTAGGACGACTGGGAATTTGCACTAATGGCTCGCTAGGTGGGGCAAGAAATCCTAGTAGTAAGTCAGACTCGTCACGAAAAATTAGACAACACCCTTGTTTGTCGAAATCCAGATTTTGTATCGAAATTACCTTTGACCATTCATCGTCCTCCAAAGCACCCCAACCCGCTTCAGTCAAACGAATTTTCGAACCACGACTTCCTGGAGGGAGATCGCTCAAAACCAACCCATCCTCCCTCATTCTTCTTATCTCAGCCGATGCGTGAGGGGTCCTAAGACCTGAATCATTAGCTAATTCTGTCACTGTTGCGTCGCCTTCCGACAGTCGGGAGATTAACCTCCAGCGGTGCTTGCTCCTGATCCTCTTTGGAATTGCAGGGCGCTCGCTACGGGAAGCAATTGACATGAAATATCACCTACAAAATAAGTCACAGCATAAGATAGTAATAAATTATTTGTTTTATTTACATTTTATTACATATTTCCACTGGAAATAACTATGGTTTCATTAATACACCAAAATACACTAGGTAAAATTGGTAAATTCTTGTCACGATATGTAACGAACAAGTCAAAGAAGATACAGAAGCGTTATATTACCACCCGCTGTCCTGTGAAAAGTGACCCGACGAGCGGGTCATGTAGAGACAATGGTGGCATCATGAGAACAACAAGACTTAGGCAAAAGATCAAGAAATTTCTGGACGACAGAGGAGAGGCAAACACGACTGAGATACTTGAGCATGTCAACTCCACTATGAGGCATGGTACCACTCCTCAACAGCTAGGGAACGTCCTTTCGAAGGACAAAGACATCCTCAAGGTTTCAACAACTAAGAGGGGAGGGGCACTATCCGGTAGGTACGAAATCTGTGTCTGGCAGGTTCGTCCAGGGGCCCTTGAAGAGAAGGTCTAAGCCTCCAAACCCTCTTCCCATTCCCCACTTCTTGCAAGGCCGTTCATCCTTGCCCGATGGGCAAATGCCTCACGGCTAGAACTATCTGAACCAGATTCGCCACTAGCCCATGTCCTTAGGGCTTCAGCCTGAAGTGCTCTTCCGTAGGAATATGACAGTTGCCATGGATGTTCAACTCCCATTTGATTCATCAAATTCAGGTGAGCAGTAGCATCCTCATCAGATTGTCCCCCCGATAGGAACACTATTCCTGGAAGATCATGTGGAACGTAAGCAGTGAGGCATTCAACAGTCATCCTCGCCACTTCTTCTCTGGAAATCTGCGAATCACAATCCTTTCCTGCGATTATCATGTTCGGTTTTAGCAGAGCACCAGGGATATGGACTCCCTGTAACTTGCATTGGGCAAAGGTCTCATCAAGGATATCGGCCGTTACTTCGTAGCAGCGGTTTGCATCGTGATCTCCTTCCATCAATACCTCTGGCTCAATAATGGGAACAAGACCCTGTTCCTGACAAATGGCCGCATATCGGGCTAGTGCATGTGCGTTGGTCGTCAAGCAGGCGCTACTTGGCAAACCATCGCCAATCTTGATGACTGCTCGCCACTTTGCAAATCTCGCACCCATTTCGAAGTACTCCTCGCACCTCTCCCTCAAACCATCTAGGCCTTCTGTAATCTTCTCCCCTTCATGATGGGCAAGCTCCTTTGCTCCTGTGTCCACTTTTATTCCGGGATGGACACCTCTGTCGGAAAGCGCATTAGGAACCGGGATCCCATCGTCCATAGATTGACGAATCGTCTCGTCGAATAGGATAACACCGCTAATTGAAGACTCATATCCATCGGTAGAGAACAGATTTGTCCTGTACGATCTCCTAGACTCGGCGGAAGCGTCTACTCCCACCGCCTCTAGCCTTTTTGACATGGTTCCATTGCTCTCATCAGCAGCCAGAATTCCTCTGCCGGGGGACACTAATTCGTTTGCAGTTTTCTCCAAAAGTTCCTTGTCCATGCTTAGTCCTCGGTCCCGGGGATGAGTTGTGGGAAAAGAATCCATCGACCTACTAAATTGGAAAATCGATAGCGGAATCAGTTGATTATGGTAGATGAGACAAAGTGGTGCTTCTTGGATTGGACTTCAATTATCTCTGAATGGACTTTGAATTCTCCATTGCCCAGGTCTTCAACTCCTGTGGTTCTACCGTCACATACTCCGGTCCCAATAAAGATCGAATTTTCGGATCTGCAAAGCTCATCTCGATCCCAAATTCTCTCAATATCTCCGTCTACCATTGTCTCAGCCCTCTCTCGGTGGCCTTCGTTCTTGAAGACAAGCCTGCCCTCGAAGGGCGCACCCAATCCCCTAAGCGCGGTAGCAGTGATGACTCCCTCCGGAGCGGCCCCGATTCCCATGAGAAGATCGATTTCCGAATTGGGGTCAGCGGCATTCAGCGCAGCCGCTATGTCACCGTCTCCAATCAATACCGGAGTCACTTCAAGTGCCTTCAAGTCACTGATCAATTGGTCATGCCTTGGTCGTTCCATAACGACAACCTGCAACTCATCCGGCCTCTTTCCTAGTGCAGAGCAGGCACCCTCTATGTTGTATCCAACATCCGCTTCCAGGCTAACTTCCCCAGAGACTTCAGCCGGACCCGCTATCTTGTCCATATAGCAATCCGGGGCGTGTAGCAGAGATCCACGTGGACCAGCAGCAAGAACTGCCATGGCATTTGGGAGATCTAGAGCAACGTGATTTGTGCATTCCAATGGATCAACTGCTATGTCAATCGAAGGTGCCGACGAGTCCCCTTGCATGGAACCAAGTGGCTCGCCAATCCAAAGCATGGGGGCATCGTCCCTCTCCCCCTCTCCTATTGCTACACGTCCATCGAAAGGTACGGTATCGAATACAGCACGCATGGCTTCGACTGCGGCACCATCCGCGGCTTTCCTATCTCCAAGGCCCTTCCAAGCGGAAGCAGCAATCGCCGCCGCCTCCGTCGCTCTAAGGAAGCTAGGAATCAAATCAGCCGTGGCCACGCTCACCTGAAGGGGGATAGGAATTCAATCCTGTGGGTCCGACTTCTTCTTTTTGACAACCCTAATCCCATCGATCTTTGCACTTGGATACTGTCCCCGGCCATCCTTCTCGACGGGCTTCAGCATGTCCCATGCGCAAAGCAGACCAGCGCTGACTCCGCACAGTGCCTCCATTTCTACTCCAGTTGACCAGTGGGCCCTGACCGAAACAGTACACCTTAGCCCACCATCTTCCAGAGACCAATCTACTGTACAACCTTCAATAGGAATTGGGTGGCAGTGAGGCAAGGTTCGGGGTGTTTCCTTCACAGCCTGGATTGCGGCAATAGTGGATGCCTCGCGCACGTCGCCCTTTGGAGATCTTCCATTTTCAACCAAGTCGATTGATTGGGGCGTCAAAACAAGAAGCCCCGTTGCAATTGCTTCTCTTGCTACTACTGGCTTTCCACCAATATCGACGATTCCTGGCCAGGACTCAGTCACATCTTCACCGGGCCTTCGGAGAGGGCACTTACTATTCAGGGCCTCGGAAAGCGGCATTGCAATGAAATACCAACATACCCATTGGCCATCATGGCGGAGGCGTTCCGGGACAAGGCCACTCCTGGTCTTGTACCAATTCTGAAATCTGGATTGGCCCATGATAGGCCAGCCAACGAAGGGACAAAACTCCAGGTGTTAAATGACCTATGCGTCGGGTGTTCTTACTGCCTAATGGCCTGCAACGATGATGCTCTAATTGTGGAGGGTTTGTGTGAGGTGATCGAGCAAAACTGCACTGACTGCCTGAAATGTCTGTTGTGGTGCCCCACTGGGGCGCTTGTGTATGCATGAGGTGTACAATTGGTTAATCCAAAGGCCGTAGTAATTGGAGCCGGTTTGGGGGGACTGACATCTGCAGCAAAGCTCTCACAATCAGGAAAATATGATGTTTCGGTTTTCGAGAGAATGTCATTCGCTGGAGGAAGGTTCACTCAGCACGAACACGATGGATTCCAGATACCCACTGGGGCGGTGCACACAATACCCCATGGGAAAAAGGGTCCTTTTGCAAAGTTGATACTTGGCAAGAAGAGCAGGGGAGGTCTCGAACTAGGGAAGAGGGGGGTGGATTTCCTGCCTACCACGAAGTTTGCTGGAATGAGACGCGATGGGAAGCACTACGCTGCAAACACGGTATACGGAATACTGCCTTGGTTCCCACTTAGGAATACTCTGAACATGCCCAGGCTTCTTGCTTCCAGGGCAAAAAGGCCATGGGGAAATGAGACCACTGATGGCAGGGCATGGCTAAGCAAGATGTTCACAGACGATTTCATTGACTTCTTGGATGCCTTCTCCAACTTTGCCATTAGCTTGCGATTTGATCAGATGCCTGCATCAACGGTTGCAAGGATGTTACAGAATTCATTCTGGAGTGATAAACCACACATCCCCAAGGGAGGGTGCAAGGGCGTGATTGATGGACTAAGGTCAGAACTCAGGCAGAACGGCGTGAGGGTCAAACTCTCTCATGAGATTACTGATATCCTCCCAGGAAGTGCAGAAGAAGAGACAAAGCACAATCGCTTTTGCATAGGAGTTAGAAGAAGAGGGAGGGAAAGTCCCACATGGATTGGTGCAGACTCAATCATTCACAATGGGGGGCACCCCAATCTTCTGGGCTCCTTGTCCGATGAGTTTGAGATAGCCTCAGGAATCCGAGATCAAATAGAAAACACCCAAGCAGTAGGTGGCATAGGATTCGTATTCAGCCTTGATGACAAAATCCCTCAGAGGGATAGTGGAGTAACCATGGTTCCAGAGATGGAAAGGGTCGGAGGCTACATCATACCAACATTCAGCGAGCCAGCACTAGCTCCCGAGGGAAAGCACATGATGATCACACACCAGTATGTGCCGGATCCAAGTGTCAAATCAGAGATTTCTAAAGGTAGAGACGAAATTTACGAGTCGATCCCGTGGCTATCTGATCACGGTGAGGAACTCTGCGTCCATACATATCATCGGAACTGGCCTTGCAATAGGTCCCCCATGGGGGCTGACCTTCCTTCGGATGTGGGCATAGAGGGAATTAGACTCGTGGGCGATGGTGTGAAGGGCCATGGTTGGATGATGATAGAGGGAATAGCATCCAATGTCCCGGATGCAGTTAGGGATGTTAGTATGTCAATGAACCACATATCCTAGCCAAGCCCAGACTTCCAGATCTCACCATCTTCGCGGACCTCTTTCTTCCACAGTGGCGCCTGACTCTTCAGCTCGGTAATCAACCAAGAGCAAGCTGCGAAACCCTCCTCTCTGTGTGCAGAACCTACGTGGATGCACACGATTGGGTCCTCAGGAGGGACGACACCTGTCCTATGTGCCATCACTACAGATTTTACTCCGAAATCTGCAATTGCCTGCTCGGCGAGTCTGGTTAGCACGCCCGGAAGCGCCTCCTCCCAAGAATCGAACTCAAGATATTCGACCATATGGCCATCCTCTTCGCCTCTGGTGATGCCAACGAAACTAACCACACTCCCGCATCCCTCGAGGTCAATTTCATTCCGCAGCTCCTCTGGTTCCAAACTACCCGACTCGACTCGGATATGCACGCCCACGAACTCCCATCTGCTTCTATCGCTTGAAGACGCCGGATGACCCAACCGTTCAAGCCAGCGGATAATTTCGCATGTGCGTGGGAGACGAAGTCCATGTGCTTGGAGCAGGGCTATCTGGTCTTGCGGCAGCAATAATTCTGGCCAGATCAGGCAAGGATGTCCATGTGCATGAAATCCGCGAGGACAGCGGGGCCCGGTTCGATGGGGACTTTCAAGGAATAGAGAATTGGACAAGCGATTCTGATTTCTTTGACGAGATGGATGAATGGGGCCTAGACCATAACGAATTCAAATCTGACTCATTCGACGTAATTGACCTGATTCATCCGGACGATGAGATAACCAACCCTAGGACAGATGGGGTTGCATTCAGGGTCGTAGAAAGGGGCACCGCGGACCACACCATTGATCAGGGATTCAAGCGAATGGCTTTGGCAGCCGGCGTAAATATCCACTACAAAACAAAGAAGGCGGCCGAACAATGCGACATTGTAGCAGCAGGACCAAAGGAGTCCAGTGCAGTTGCATTTGGTGAGATTTTCGAGACCGACCATCGAAATATTGTCGCATTCCAACTGAACGACAAGCTTGCTCCGGGTGCATATTCCTACATGATAATCATCGATGGAGTGGGTTTGATTTGCACCTGCCTTTGGAGAAAACAGAGAGGAAGCGGGAGGTTCCTGAACGAAACCATCTCGTGGTACGAGCAGAACTACGTCCTAAATCGTAGGCCGATAAAGAGGGTTGGCGGAAAAGGAGACTTCGGATTACCCAGGAAATACGTGCACGAAGGGAGATTCTACGTCGGTGAGGCAGGTGGCCTTCAGGACTTCATGTGGGGTTTTGGGATGAGGTATGCAATTACCAGCGGCGTCCTTGCTGCAAAGGCTCTTCTTGGTGAGTGCGATTATGAGAGAGAGGTTAGGAAGCGTTTGGTGCCATTGGTTGAGGCTAGTGCCATCAACAGATTTCTGATGAACAGAGTTGGCAACAGGGGCTTCAAGATGGTCGCAAATTACTGGATGAGGGACCAAAGACGCTGCGGAGACGGCCTCAGATTCATGAGTTGGCTGTACAAGCCTGGAATAATTAGGAGGGGGCTATGGCCCTTCGTAAGGCAGGGAATGCTCCGAAAAAAGAAGCTGAAGGATGGCCGAGACGTTCGAAGGATGCCATTCAGGCCGTCAAAGGCAAGGGATAATTGGGAGCCCAGCGAAAGAGCCTCTGAGATTGCAGAAGAGTGGAAAAACACACAGAGGTCCGGTGGAAAGACGTCATTCAGCGAGTCAGAAGCATGAGCGACTAGCGCCGCTTGGTTGATATGACATCACTCGGTCGAATCTCCATGACATCGTGGCCCAAACTTGAGGCGATGCAGAACAACCTAGTGAACTACGGAGTAACAGAAAACGGAATTGCCGTAATCGAACTGTCTTCCGACTCCTCAGGGAGCCCATGGACCGAAGGAAAGACCTCGGTGAACACGTATACTCATGAGATGATGAGAGACATAGATGAGGCGGTCCTCAAGGCTAGATTCGACGATGATGTAACGGTGATCATACTTACAGGCCACGGGGAGAAGTTCTTCTCCGCTGGTGCGAGCATCAGCATGCTCGACTCCGTCTCTCCAGGATTCAAGTACTTCTTCTGCCTTCATGCGAATGAGACCCTAAGCAGACTGGAGCAGACACCAAAGTTGGTTATCGCGGCCCTGAATGGCCACGCAGTAGGGGGAGGCCTCGAGATAGCCATGGCAGCGGATATCAGAATCGCGAGAAAGGACTCCGGCCAGGTAGGCCTTCCAGAAGTGTCTCTCGGGGTTCTAGCAGGTACAGGAGGTACGGCCCGACTGGCACGCCTTGTCGGAAAGGCAAGAGCGATGGAAATTATGGTTACTGGTAGAAAATTCTCATTCGAGGAGGCCAGAGAGATGGACTTAGTACACGACATTTGGGATGGTGGCATTGATGATTTCCACCAGGACATTATCGACTATGCTGGACAATTCACCCTTCCGATGGCGGCAAGTAAGGCGATTGGAAACATAAAGAGAAGCGTCCAAAGTGGGATGGAGATACCTCTCGAGTACCACCTCGCCTTGGAGAGGGAACTCCAATCCGACCTATTCCAAAGCTCCGACGCAAAGGAAGGGATCGCAGCCTATGTAGAAAAGAAGACTCCGAGGTTCAAGGGAGAGTAGCCCTTTCTCGCTGCGTACCGGTTCGACACAACCTCTGAAATACCGCTACCTCTTGGCGTGACTGATGGCAGATAATGAGGTAGTGGAGAGTTATCCAACAAACTTCGAAGTATGGATTGAAGAGTTCAACGAATGGCAAACTCGGATAGGATTTGACCCCTCCTGGCTAGGGGATTACAGGTTCGATATCAAGTTCGACTGGGACACTGCAGGAAACTCAATCGAATTCGGAGATTTCGAAGGGATGCCCAAGTGGGAGCGGAGGATGCAGATCCCCCAGCAGAACATTAGGGATGCAATAATCAGCATGGTCAGCGTTCAAGGTGATACCGAGTTCGCTAGCGTCGAGCAGCAAAACCATCTGCTCGAGACAGCACCAACCGAGTATGACAAGAAGTCCGCATTGCGGATAATGTGCGAGGAGCAGAGGCACGGATGGCAAATGGCATACCTGCTTTGCACTTTCTTCGGTGAGCAGGGAGTCAGAGAGGCTGCAAAACTCCTAGAGAGGAACGCACAGGAAGGAACCAGGATACTTGGCTCTTTCAACGAGCCAATAGATCACTGGCTGGACTTCTTCATGTTCACCCACTTCATCGACAGGGATGGCAAATACCAACTCAAGATGCTAAGCACGTCCTCCTTCAGGCCTCTTGCAGCAAGCATGGGGCCAATGCTGAAGGAAGAGTCGTTCCACCTGGGGACCGGTGCAAACGGGCTAAGGAGGATTGTGAAGCAGGGAGTCATCCCATGCGAACTGATTCAGAAGTATGTCAACAAGTGGGTGAGCACTGGCCTTGATCTATTCGGAACAGACGACTCCACGAGTGCACAATGGGCATACGTGTACGGGATCAAGGGACGGTACGATGAGAGGGAGTCGGAGCAAGATGCAGACAGGGAACACCTCAACGAGGCCAGCCGGGAGCTCTATTTCCAGGAGCTACGCGACGAAATGAAGAGGATCAGCAAGGCCAGAAAGGATGGCGAGCCCGAGTTGTACATCCCATCCGACAAGTTCCGCAGGAGCATCGGGAAGTACGCGGGCAAGAGATTCACTGTTGACGGGGAACCCTTCGAAGGAAGTGATGAGGAATGGCAAGGTTACTTGACCGACATGCTTCCTACCGAGGAGGACGAGGAACGTCTGATGAACGAGTACATGCAACAGGAATGGATTCAGTACAGAGAGTGGAAAGGGGAATAGTGTCGGAGGGATCCAAATGCAGCACGTCGCTCTGACATCTTTCGACAAAGCCAGATGCGCCCCCTTCTTCGATAGGCTCACTGAATACTTCCACGAACACCATCACTCAGATGAGGAAGACGCATCCGCATACGAGGAGTTGCTATACAAGGTCAGGAGGCCATACACTCCAGAGATGCTGGACATGATCGATGATTGGATGGGAACGCCGAAAAGGGACTGGAGGGAGGAGACACAGAGGGAGGTTCTTCTTTCCCTTTACGCGATCCGTTATCCCGACACCCTACTGATTGAGAGCCTAACTGAATCCGCTCGATCGGACATAAGGAGGCTGTCTGCTTACTTGCACTTCACACATCACACATATGCAATCTGGGACGAGGACACCAGATCGGGGCTATCGAAATTGGGAATCGAAATACCTTCGATAGAGAAGGCGGACCCATTCGCTTATGGCGCTTACATCACTTCTATCGAGCTTCTCAAGGACGTCGCCCCGTTCACCTGTTTCCTAGAGCACGATGTTCCTCGACAGAGGCTCTTCCAGGCGGCTCTAGCGGCATATGGGCGCGAATCTTAGCACGGCTTAATGCGAGAAGTCCGCTCGGGCGCACGTGGCCATCCGCACAGTTGCAGTCATCGGTGCCGGGACAATGGGAGCAGGCATTGCACAGGTCTGTGCCCAGGCAGGATGGGTTACCCGACTTTACGACTCATTCCCCGAATCCCTGGAAAGGGGAATGAATTCGATTGAGGGTTTCTGGGATAAGGGAATTAGCCTTGGAAAGACCACTAACGAGCAGAAGGAAAAGTGGATGGGGGGACTATCTGTTGCAGAGAGCATATTAGCTGCAACAGAAGGAGCAGATCTAGTTATCGAAGCAGTGCCAGAGAAGATGAGCCTGAAGCAAGCCATTTTTACTGAATTGGAGTCTACTGCGCCTCCTCACTCGGTTCTGGCGACGAATACTTCGGGTCTAGAAATCTCGAAGATTGCCATGGCGACAAATTGTCCTGAAAGGGTAATTGGAATGCACTTCTTCAACCCTGTTCCTGTGATGCCTCTGCTGGAGATAGTTAGGCATGATGGCGTTTCTCCAGAAACCATCGAAATTGCTAGAGCAGTTGGAGAGGCAATGGGCAAGACAACCATCCTTGTGGGTGATGTGCCCGGGTTTGCAACCAGCAGACTGGGGGTGGTTCTGGGGAACGAAGCCATTCGAATGCTCTCCGAGGGGGTAGCTTCTGCCACAGACATAGACACTGCAATGAGATTGGGATATAGGCACCCAATGGGTCCACTGGAGCTTTCCGATATGGTGGGCCTTGATGTGCGCATGGACATCCTAAACAGTTTGGCTGATGCCTTCGATGATGAGTCATACAGGCCTCATCCGTTGCTCGAGGAACTGGTGAAGAATGGTTTCCTGGGTAAGAAGACTGGTCGAGGGATATACGACTGGTCTTCAGGGGAGAAGAGGGAAGTCCAGGATTAGGTGCCCTACCAAGTTCCCTCGAAGTAGCACTCCCCGGAACACGTGTCAGCAATGACACCACCGAGAAGGAAATCATTGGCCAGATTTACCGCTGGTTCGAATCCCAGAACCTGATTGTGCGCAAGTGAGTGATACTCCATCGGCCCCTGGATGTTGCCAGATGGAACATCGGGGAATAGCCCATCGAAGTAAACCACTCCGGAATCAGTCGTCTGCGCTTCGGCCACTACCAATCCATGGGGATGGTAGGTGGAGTTTGCAATTACCGGAATCCCCGAGGTCCTCGAAGCCCTGTCCGCGGAAAGTGTGGTTACCTGGGCATCATTCATCGAAATGATGTACAGGATTTCATAGGGGTGGAGTTCCCCATTCAATCCCCCTTCTCTGAATGGGAGGTATGTCTCTGGTTCGGTTGTATCCCACATTGACTGCATAAGGGCCAGAAGTATCGAGCGATCCATGGTTGATGTGTAAGCAAGGGGTGAGGCGAAGAGCTGCTCAAACTGAGTGTACTGCGTAGATCGCTCTGCTATGAAATTGAATGAGGAACCAGCTACCCAAAGCACTCCCCTATCAATTTCGGGAATCAACGAGAGCATGGAAGGCCCCCTTATTCCTCCCAATGACACTCCCATGTAGTCAATGTTGCTTGAGTCAACAAGGTTGATCCCGTTGTGGTAGAACTCTGGAATATCAGAGCACACACCACTGATTGTCCTAATCATTGCAAGGTGGTTAATGACTGATTGCTGAAGCCTCTCGGCTTGGTGTTGGAGGTAGTTAACATTCATCAGTCCGAAGGTTACAGCGTCGAAGTCACCGTCGGAGCTCCAACCCTTGAAGTCCGTTCCTATCGATGCGAAACCAGTCTCATTTGCCCAGCCCCTGAACGCCGAGACCATTCCTTGACCATCCCCTAGGAATCCATGTCCCAGCACAACCAATGGTACCGGTTGCCCTGAATCGGCTGCCGATTGGGGGATTGTCAACGTGAAGACCACCTCGGTGTTGAAGTTGAATGCCGGGACCCCATCCGAATCCCTGTTCATTGGGGTCGGTGCGTTAACCGCCTGAAGGTAGTGGGGCGTTGTGATGGTCCCGCTAATCCTCCTCAGGGTGGTGTTATCTTCTCCGTAGTTCTCCTCTACCGAGGTCACGTTGCAACCGAGGCCACCTTCCTCTAGGCGTTCGATTGCATCGTTCCTCATTTCGACAATGTCTGAAGTCAATGACTCTGTTGAGGCGGTATGGAACCACCATGCAGATTGAATTGAAGATCTCTCGAATCCCACATTTGATAGTGCCAAGAACATTGCTTCGTACCCGGCCCGACTACCCTCAATCTGAACTGAGTCTGTCCCATTCCCGTCTCTCAAGGCCCTGAAAGCATCGAAAGGCCCAATTTCGTTTCCGCTATCATCCACTAATCCGCGAAACGCAACGGCATACTGGGTGTCGTGATCTAGACCTCTGATTGATCTAAGGTGAACCAGGGTCGGCTCTCCTTCCTGTGTTCTCGCAGACACTTCCACCCAGTGTTCGATTATCTGCCCTGAGTCCATGTTCAGCAAAACACTTCCATGATTGACTTCCGTTGAAATTGCAATATTGTCTTGCGAGGCTAGACCAGAAACGTCTGGAACACTTTCGAATGTTGTGAAAATCTGCGTAGAAGGAGAGTGCCCATCCCTCGCGTTGATCACGCTGAACTCTTCAGAGGGCGCGGAGGCCGAGTCAGGGATGGCTGACCCCTTGATGTGAAGCCTGTGCCCGGTAACCGTCGAGGGATCATCCAATAGGAATGCCGATGAAGGATAGGGAAGGAGGCAATGGTCGGGATTGGTATTGTCGCAGACATCATTATTTGGGAATGAAATCTTCTCTTGAGCCGGCTCATCAGACACAGAGGATTTGTATTCGCATGATTCGTCGGAAACAGTGGCCTCTGGGTCGAAATTCTCTGCGTTTTCGTTCATGCACCCTGGGACCTCCGAGGGGTCAGTTTCGGTTTCAGCCCCGTTGCATCCGGCAAGAAGCATGGAAATTACTAGTAGAGCTGAGAGGGTAGCCCTTTGTCGGTCAATCATCACCCATCTGACTCCAAAGGTGGTTATCAATCTCCCGTTCTGAAGTAAGTATCCGATGGAAATGGTGGATGCCAACCTCTCTCTTGGGGGAGTATCTTCCCCTGTCGTAAGAATCTGAAGAAACCCCTCTTTGGGTCGCCTCAACAATCTGCTGATCCTCTTCCTCGACCTTGTCCAAGTCAGCACCAGCCCCCTTCCCCAGCATCGAATCATCCCCCACGAATCCATGGTAGATTATCCTGGTACGTTCTGGAGAGACAGGTACAACCAGGTTCACCGAGAGGCCCCAAGGGTAGAAGTTCAGCATCAATCCTGGAAACAACCAGTAGTAGTATGCTGCAACGTTACTACCAAAATCCGGAGATGTTTCAGGAAGTTCGAATGTTTGCTCACCTTCACTTGCCATCCCTATTTGCAATACTCCTCCTTCGAAAGTTTCAGTACGATAGTTGTCGTAGTCAAGAACTCCGTGTAGGCCTTCGTGAACGAAAGGGATGTGAAAACCCTCCAGGTAATTATCTACGTATAGAGCCCAATTAGCCCTGATCTCGTAGTCACGGAATCTAGATTGATCATGCTCAAATGAAGAAATAGGCATCCATCCAAGCCTGTTTTCCAACTCGTCAATGAATGAAGAGAACTCGGGGGGAACTTTACCACAGAAGATTATTCCATTCCACTCAAGGGTTGGGAACTGGAAAAGGTCATCAGACTTGCTAGGGAAATTTTCTACTCCGCCGAACTCGGGCATTGACCTGAAGCATCCGTCCAATCCGAATGTTCGCCCGTGGTAGGGGCACCGAAGCGATTTGACGTCGCATTGACTATCCGCGACAATCATCCCCCTGTGCGTGCAAACGTTGGATAGGCATTTGATATCTTCTTCACAAGTCAACACCATCGGCTCACCAAGCATCCCCTCCAGATGAGGGATTGGAATCACGTTAGAACTGCCAAATTGGCTACGATGTGCAGCGAAGTGCCAGTAGTCAGGGAACTTCGCGAGGGATTCCTTGAGCCTTTCTTCACTCGTGTAGTAATCAGAAGGCAGTGTTCTGGCCCTTCTGATGTCCGGGTCGATAACGTCTGGCAAGGCTAACTCCAGTCATTCCCCGATGCATTCCGATGTAGGCATTTCGACGACGGACATGTGTTCTGCGAACCTAATAACACGTTCCTCGTTGACCCCCATGTCGGAGATTCCTAGCCTGGACTCAGAGAAAACGTGAACGACGGAATCGCCTTCGTCACAGAAAACCTTGATCAGGAAGTCATCTGGAAATCGAAATATCATACTTCGGAAAACATAGTGATGCTGTCCGGGCCACTCCCCTATGGAGTCAGTCCTAGGCTCTGATTCAGCCCAAGATGCCGCGGCGAACATCACGTGGTCGATGCTTGTGTTGAACCTGAGCTCGGTCTGCCCGCCGCTTCTATGGGAGTTTGGCCCAATCATTGAGCAATTGGATGAGTTTTCAGGGCACATCTCGGGAAACTCCTCTGGGGGAATCACCTCATCCGGGGAGATGAAATTAATCGCCAATACTGAGAAAATGTATGTCGTAAGGACTCCGACCGACAGTAGCACTGCGGACCTACGTTCCTTCATGGGTCACCTTCGGCAACAACGACTCGTGCCGCCCTAAGGATCCTGTCGTGCATCCTATATCCTTGCTCAATAACCTCGATCACGCTGCCTGGTTGGCAGTCTTCGGGGCATGGAATGGTCGCTATCGCCTCCATGCAAGTAGGATCAAATGAGTTCCCCATGGCCTCAATCTGTACAATCCCCTCGGCATCCAGTGCTGCCTTTATTCCCTCCAGAGTCAGACGGACCCCCTCGGTAACTGAGTCGCTCCCCTCTGATGCCTCAACTGCCTTCGCCAGAACGTCTACCATTGGAATAATCCGATTTGCCAGTGATGCCCCTCCGTACTTCAGTAGTTCAGCACGCTCCTTAGCGGCCCGTTGTCTGGCGTTTGCAGTCTCTGCCTTGGCGTACTGGATTTCCTTCTCCAACTCCTCGACCCGATCGACTTCGTCGCCCACTGCATCGGGATCGTCCTCATTGGTTTCCCCGGGAGGCTCTTCTGACACGCCCACGGGCTAGAATCGTCACTCATGAATCCAATGGTCGTTTTACTTCGAGTAGAAGTATTCCCCCGATGCCTTCTGCTCGCGGTCCTTTCTGCTAGACGGTTTGTTTATCCTGGGCCTCTGAGATTCCACGTCCCTCCGGAAGGTTACCCCGACGTCCGACAAAAACAGGTTCATCCCCTTTCTCAGTGGAAGTGGGCCCACCGCGTGCCCATTTCTCCCGCCCTCTCCTTGGAATACCAGAAGCGAGTCGCTGACGATGTCGATGAAGTATGTGTCATGGTCAATGACCATCGCCGATTTTTCATTGCTCTCCATGGTTCTCCGTATGGCCTTGGCTGCCTCCATCCTAGCATTAGCATCCAAGTGGGCACTCGGTTCATCGAAGAGGTACAGATCTGCTTCTCTGCCAAGGCAAATTGCAATGCTGACCGCCTGCAACTCTCCACCAGAGAGCTTCTTTGCCCGCAATTCCAACAATTGATCGACTTGGAGGGCTCTGATGACTTGCGTTCGGAATTCGCCAGACCTCCAGGTCGGGCCGATCTCCGAGTCGAGCCAATCAGTCACGGTCCCCTCGAAGTCGGTGCTTACGTGCTGAGGCTTGTATGAGACTACAGAGTCCATCGTGCACCAACCCTGATCTGGCTCCATCTCTCCCGCAATAATCCTCACCATGGTCGTCTTACCGGTCGAATTTGGGCCAACTACGCCTACTACCTCTGCGCTTCTTACTTGGCCCTCCCCCGTGGTCAGTTGGAAGTCTCCTAATTTCTTCTCCATGTCGCCCCATCTAAGGATGGGCATCCCAATCTCCTCGCCCCGGTCCCTGGCTCTAAGGAACTGGATAGGCTTGTCCCTAATTCGCACGTTCTCCTCAGTCAGGAATCCTTCAAGGTAGGCATTGATCGCTGTTCTTGTCGATCTCGGCGGAGTGAATATCCCATAGGCCGCCCTCTCTCCGTAAATTACGTGAATAAGATCGCATAGAACGTCAAGGATTGCCAGATCGTGCTCGACCACCAAGACCCTTTTTCCCCTTGAGGCCAGTTCTTGCACTATGCCTACCATCCTCATTCTTTCGTAGATGTCCAGGTATGACGACGGTTCGTCAAAGAAGTAGACGTCGGCTTCCTTGAGAAGGGTAGCGCAAATCGCTACCCTCTGCAACTCTCCTCCCGATAGGTCCCCAAGCTTTCGAGATACAATTTGTCCTATTCCGAGAAGGCTAGCGAACTGTTCCATCTCCCCCCTTTCATCAACTCTGTCTAGAAGTTCGCCGACGTCGCCCTGGAAAATTTGAGGCAGCTTGTCGACATACTGGGGCTTTACTGAAATGGTAACCCCTTCCTCTGCCAGAAGTCCAATGTAGTCCCTAAGCTCCCCTCGTGGGAAAGATGTCACCACGTCGTTCCAGTCAGGAAGGGGGTTGTCCAAGTCCCCCAAATTTGGCCTAATCGTACCGGATAGGATGTTGATTGCCGTCGACTTTCCGATACCGTTGGGCCCGAGGATGCCCACAATCTGCTCCTCTCGAGGCGAGGGTAGCCTGAATAGCCTGAACCCATTTTCCCCATAACAATGGGTCATGTCATGATCCAGCTCCTCGGGGAGATTGATTATCTTGACAGCATTGTCGGGGCAGTGCTTTGCTCTAGTCAGGCACACTGGGCAAGCAGTCTCCAGAATCTTGCATTTGTTGTCCTCTACCTGAATGCAATCCCTCTCGCACATCGCTGCATACTTCTGAAGATATGCAAATGCATTGCTATTCGGCTTGCACCTCTCCTCCAGCAAGACTGCGACTCTCATGATTCTGCACCTTCTGATTTCTCTATACATCTTCCCCACGGTACGCTCTTGGCGACCGCTTTTCGCTCAGAGTCCGATGAACCTGAACCTCACGTAAACGTACGCTGCCAGAATCATTTTCTCTGTCTTCGAAAGCTGGACCCTCTCGGTGAAAACATCCCCGTTACGCTTGACAATTTTCTTCATTATCGATTGGTAGAATGAAGCCATAGCCGCAGGCGAATACCTAGCCGACCTATCCAAATGTGACAGGAGTTGGAATGCTCGCTGCCTGTAACCATCAGCGCGATCCAAGTACTCCTTAACGAAGGGCTCCCAACCAGGATGCTTCAGCAACTCCTTCCCGCTCTTCACGTCTTCCTCAGAAATCCCCCATCTGGCTAGGTCTTCCAATGGTAGGTAAATGCGATCTCTCTCAGCATCCTCTGCGACATCTCGGATTATGTTGATGAGTTGCATGAAAACGCCCCACGACTCTGCATACTCCCTCGCCCTTGGGTCGTCGTAACCATATATTTCGATGCATACTAGGCCTACTGTCGATGCCACTCTGTAGCAGTAGGAATAAAGCTCCTCGAAAGTCTGGTAACGATTTTGGTGGAAGTCATTCTCCATGCCGCTAATCATGTCATCCAGAAGCTCACGGTGAATCCCATGCCTCTTCACTGTGTCCTTGAGGGCTATGAAGATGGGATCCGTTGATGTCATGTTTCCGTATGCCGTTGACAACTTCTTCCGATAGTAGAACAGCTGTGACATCTTCTCGTTATAGGCCGACCTATCTAGGACTGGACTGCCCCGGCTCAGTCTTTCGATTGACGATCTGTAGGTTATTGACTCCGGGTCATCTTCCGAGCCACCTGGGAAAACGTCAACGTAGTCTCCGTCGGCGATGTCGTCTGCCCTTCTGCAGAACGCGTAGTATGCCATGATAGCACGCCTCTTCTCCTCGGGCAGGTACTTGAAAGAGTGGTAGAAGTTACCTGCTTCGCGCCGCGTTAGCTCCTCGCAGAAGTCATATGCGGTATCGATCATATGCTGTGGAACCTCTGGCTCAGTCCAAATAGCCGCATCTATATGCCCAAACGGGTCCACTAATTCGCCTCTCGCACCAATTACCCCCATGAAGAGTGCACCCTCTCTTACTGCCTCGAGGGCGGTGATGCTAATCGCATGAACTGCCTCCTTGGTGATGTCTACAGTGGCCCTGATGATGTCTATCGATTGCTCTTGGTCACGAAAAGCCTCCAAAGATGGGCTCCGCTCAACCCCCTCGGAAGGGGTCGTAGAAGTCTCGGAATCCTGCCTCTGGGTCATGACGCTCTCAAAACGGGCGGCAAAGCAGCCCACTTGAATGTCTCCCGAACTCGTCTTTGTCCGGCTTCGAATATTCCTGCATGGAATTTTGGCGAGCAATCCCGCTTACGCATCCTCGAGAAGGCGCTTGCTGCGTCCCGGGAATGGTACTGCCATAACGACACTCTTGACAACGCCCTCGACATCTGCCCGGCCTATCTTGATCCTATTGCTCGGATCTAAGACATTCCCGTTTCTCAGAAGTTTCACAGTCCTCTTGCCGATGACGACCGGAAGCATGCACGAACCACGTAGCCTGAACTGACTATGCGGGAGCATCCCAATGTAATCGATGGCTGCATCGAAGTGCGACTCTGTCAGATCCAGATAACGGTCGTAAAGGGGCTTGAACCGAGGCATGTTACCGGGCTCAGTGAGGTCTGAAGCGCTTAGCCCATGCTCCTCCAGAGATTTTCTAGGGATGTAGCACCTTCCTGCGCTCAGATCTGCTGGGATGTCACGAAGAATGTTGATCATCTGCAAGGACTTTCCGAACCTAACTGCTCTGTCGAATAGATACCCCTCTTCACTCTCGGAGGCTTTGAACAGGTGATCCAATGACATCCTGGTCCAGAACTCCCCAACACTTCCAGCTACCCTATACGCGTAATCGTCAAGCTCATCGTCATCAGAGAGTGGCTCAATCTTTCCATTGGTTGATGGCTCGCCGGGAAAGCGTCTGAGGTCCAGAGTCTGTCCGCTGATGATTATGCCCAAGCAGTGAAGGATGTTATGCCGATCAGAGTCGCTAAATCCACTCAACGAACCTACTGCCTCTGGCACGCTCCTGAGTAGATCCCCTTCGGCGGCAATATCCTGAGTCTCCGCCATGATAGAAAAATCAGGGACCTCCGAAGAATTGCCCCGTGCGTACTGATCAAACTCCTCTAGGGCTTCCAGCCTATCCTCCAAGGTCCCCTGCCCAGAGTCGGCGATCGTGTCAGAAGTCCTGGCAAGTAGATACAATAGGCTAACCTGGCCCTTTATCCCCGATGGTAGTTGATTCAAAGACAGATAAAACGAGCGCGACGTGCCCTCCAATATGGAATCGAGTTTGGGAGAAAGGATAGTGGNCACTGCGATTTCTCCTGCGCTTCGCTGAGTGCTATCACTCCTAAGGCTCTCGGAGACCTGCTTCTACCAGCGCATCCAGAAGGGCCTCCCCAATCTTGGAGGGGTCTCTAGCGATATGGATGCCTGCTTCCTCGAAAGCTGCGAACTTCTCCTCTGCCGTTCCTTTACCCCCGGAAATTATTGCNCCGGCATGACCCATCCTCTTCCCTGGGGGCGCTGTTGCCCCAGCTACGAATCCAACCAGGGGTTTGCTAAAGTTTGATTTGGCCCATTCAGCAGCCTCTTCCTCAGCAGTCCCGCCTATCTCCCCAATCATCACAACGGCCTCTGTCTCTGGATCGCCTTGGAATGCAGCCAGGCAGTCAATGAATCCAGTTCCATTCACCGGATCGCCTCCAATGCCCACGCATGTGGTTTGNCCCTCTCCCACGCTCATCGTTTGTGCCACTGCCTCGTAAGTCAGGGTGCCCGACTTCGAGATTATCCCTATCCTTCCCTTCGAGTGAATGTATCCCGGCATGATACCGATCTTGCACCCGCCCTCGTTTCCAGGACTGATTATTCCCGGGCAATTTGGCCCGATTAGCCTGACTCCCGGCCTTTCTTTTAGGTGGTCAACGGCCCTCACCATGTCCAGAGTAGGAATCCCCTCGGTTATGCATATGATCAAGCCACCATCGTTGATTTCCTTGAATGCGTCCGCCGCCTCAATTATCGCAGGNGCAGCGAATCTGGCTGGAACGTAAATGACACTGGCGGTAGCACCNGTCTCNGAGANTGCCTCCTGCATGGNGTCGAACACAGGGACATCCCTTCCGGGTAGGCTTACGGTCCGACCTCCCTTTCCAGGCGTGACTCCTCCGACTATGTCAGTCCCATACTCTACCATTCTCGTGGAGTGGAAGGTCCCTTGACTTCCTGTTATCCCNTGAACAAGGACCTTCGTCTCTTCGTTTATCCAGATACTCATTTCGCANCCCTCNCTATTGCCTCGACGATAGCTTCACCTGCATCCCCCAGGGTGCTTACAGTTACCACATCCAAGTCGCTCTCGTCTAGTACTCTCCTACCATCCTCATGATTGGTTCCGGAGAATCTGACAACTAGGGGCACCTCCAAGCCGGTTTCCTCCGAAGCCTCGATGATGCTCCTAGCGACCATGTCGCACCTGATGATTCCCCCGAAGATGTTGACAAGAATTCCCTCTATGCTTGGGTCCTCCAGTATTATTCCAAACGCGGCTGTGATAGATTCGCTATCCGCACCGCCTCCTATGTCTAGGAAGTTCGCAGGCTCGCCCCCGTACATCTTGATGACGTCCATAGTGGCCATCGCCAATCCCGCCCCATTGACCAAGCACCCGATATTGCCATCGAGGTCGACGTACGATAGCCCATGCTCGTGAGCTCTTAGCTCAACCTCCGACTCCTCTGATAGGTCCCTCATTTCACTCCTCCAGGGATGTCTGTAGGACGCGTTGTCGTCGAAACTCACCTTGGCATCGAGAGCGACAATTGACCCATCCTGTGATTTGACTAGAGGGTTGATCTCAATCATCGAGCAATCCTTCTCCACGAACATTGCCGAAAGNCTCTCTGCCATCTCAACGAAGGACTCACCAGAGGCTCCTGTCAGGCCCAATGAATTCGCCATCGAGGCGGCCTTCTCCCTGTCCAATCCCATCGCCGGCTCGAACCATANCTTGTGTATGGCCTCAGGGTTGTTCTCTGCAACCTCCTCGATATCCATNCCNCCCTCGGTCGAGCCCATCATGAGCAATGATTCGCTCTCCCTGTCGATTAGTAGGGCAAGGTAGTATTCGTGCTCTATGGCGCATCCCGATTCGACATAGAGATTGTTCACTATCTTGCCCTGTGGGCCGGTCTGCTTGGTCACTAGCCTCTGACCGAGTATTTTCGAAGCGTACTCTTCCACCTCATCCCTGGAGAATGCCACCTTGACACCGCCTTCCAAAACCAGCTCCCCTGATTCGGGATCATACAGGTTCCCCTTGCCCCTTCCCCCAGCGTGAATCTGGCTCTTCACCGCAACGATTTCCGAGCCAAGAGAGTCATACGCCGAGAGGGCCTGCTCCACAGTGGTACAATGTTTCCCCTGTTGCACTCTTACTCCGGATTCCCGGAAAATGGCCTTGGCCTGGTACTCGTGAATGTTCATCAGTCTGACCCAACGAAGGCGTGCCCTTGAACGATGCGGCTAACCTGCTTGCGCGGTTAAGTCGCGAAGCGATGAAAGGCAGTCGCATGGTGGGACGGGCATGGACGTAGTCGTCTTGGCCGGGGGATTCGGAACGCGACTCCGCCCTTGGACGGATAGCACGCCCAAGCCACTGCTTCCGATTCTCGATAGGTCAATGATTGAGCATGTGGTCGATGTCCTCCCCGAGGCGTTGGTAGATCGGGTTCTGATTGCCGCGGGGTATGGCGTGGAGAAGATGCGAGAGCACTTCGAAGGTACCCAGCTCCCCTACGAAGTAGTGATAATCGAGGAGTACGAACCACTGGGGACCGGGGGGGCGATAGCAAATTGCAAGGAGCACCTCTCGGGAGGAACTTTCTGCGTCATTAACGGGGATCTGATTACTAGCCTCAATGTCGAAGACATGCTCGAATTCCACAAAAAGAATGGCGGAATAGCTACAATCTCCCTATGGGAGGTCGAGGATCCCTCCCGGTTCGGGGTTGCAGACTACATTGTGGATACCGGGAAAATCATGAGATTCCAGGAGAAGCCCCCGCGGGAGGAGGCCTACTCGAACCTGATCAATGCGGGAACGTACATCCTTGAGCCGGAGATTTTCAAACTAATGCCAATTGGCGCACATAGCATTGAGAGAGACGTGTATGAGGGACTTGCAGCTACCGGGGGTCTGAACGGTTTTCCCTTCGAGGGGTGGTTCGTTGATGCAGGAACCCCCTCATCCTTCGTGGAGGCGAGCCAGGAATGCATAACGGGGATGAGGTTCCGCAGCGGGTCGGTGGAGGGCGACTCCTGGTTCGGTGTAGGCTCTGCAAACCAGGGCGAGGTCAGGGGAAGCTCGATAGGCCATAATGCCTCGATTGGAGAAGGTGCGTCAGTTCAAGACTCGGTGATTCTCGATGGAGCCGAGATTGGAGACTCTTGCATTATCGAAGGCTGCCTTATCGGATACGGGGCAGTAGTTTCGGAGGGCTCTGTACTCAAGGGACAGATAATCGGCCACAAAACATAGGCACTATCCAGTCAAAAGATTTGGATGAATGGGTTCGGGCGATACCATGGTGTTGCAGACGGATTGCCCGGGGTTTATGTCCTACCTCGCACTCGTGGAACCATGAAGAAGCATGCATACCTCTTGACCCTTCTAATGCTCCTAGTCCCCCTCGCAGGGTGCGCTGGCTCCGACGATTCCAATCCCGATGGCGATACGCAGGAAGAAATAGGCCAACAGGGAGGCGATACCGAGGAGAATATCGCATCCAACGAGACCGGGGATGGCGACGAGGAAGCCGAAAATTCAGGGAATCTGGTAGGGATCGTGTATAGTGATGCTACCCTCAATGTGACTCATGGCAATGACAGCTATGAATTCATCATAAAACTAAATCACACTGCAGCCCCAATCCACACGGAAAACTTCCGGAGCCATATTTCTGAGGGCAATTATGACGGTACGCCATTCCATAGAATCATTGATGATTTTGTTATTCAAGGCGGGGATATTGAGAATAACGATGGTTCGGGGGGGTATGCTGCAGAATGGCATGGGTTTTGCGATGACGGAGATTGGGGCTCGATTGAAGCGACGAAAGAAGAATGCCCCGATCAAAGAAATTGGAATATTCCAGACGAGGTTGACAACGGCCTGAAGCATGAGCCCTGCACAATTTCAATGGCACATTCGGGCCCGAACACGGGGGGTTCGCAGTTCTTCATAACCCCAGAAGACGTCACAAACTATCACTTGGACGGAATTCACACCGTATTCGGGGAAGTCATCGAAGGCTGTGGAGGAGTAACGCAGCTATCGGAGGTAAT
>PBOL01000034.1 GCA_002725315.1 Methanobacteriota archaeon
CCGCATACGAATCCCTGGTGGAAGCATTGGAAGACGACTACCCCGATGTCAGGATTGCAGCACTTAAGTCCCTGCCATCATTCTCACTTAGGAGGCAAGGGATCCTTCTGCATTGCCTATCCGACAGGCTCCTCGATGAGGACGAGGCCGTTCGAGGGGAGGCTAGAGAGTGCTTGAAGAAAGTGGCGCCAATGTTCCCCTCTGGATGCGAGGAGATGCTGAGGAGGGAGCTAAGGGACAGCAGGAAGGAGCATCGGGAAAACGCATTTGAAGCACTAAAGCTAACATCCAGAGAATGGCCAGAAGTCGGCTGCCTGCACGTTGATGAGCTGATCAGGGAAGAAGATGATGACCTGAGGGTCAGGGGCTCCGCGATCCTCAGGAGCATCACATCCAAGGGAGGTGCGGAGGCCTGGGACCTGATTAGCTGGTCCCTCCAGGACCAGGAAGTCAGGGTTAGGAGGAACGCTGCCCGGACCCTGACACTGCTAGCTGACGTGGAGCCCAGAATAGCTGCGATACTAGTCGAGTCTAGCATAGGCGAGAGGGACTCGGCCATTAGGGAGGCCGTAATCAGGGCANTGAAGAAGCTAGACATGCAGAGCCCGAAAGTTGTCCAGATGATCATCAGAGGTGCTGGAGACGAGAGCCTTGAGATGAGGAGGGCGTGCATTGGACAGTTGTCCATCATNATGACTGGGCAGGAGCTGCGAGAAGCCGCGGCAGAACTCCTACGAAAGGAGGAGGACCCAGTGCTGAAGAGGAAACTCAGGGCCCTGTCCCTAGATCCTGACTTCGAAGGTACCGAGGACGAGAAAAACAGGAAGCTGGCACCCGTGGAATACATCCCCCCAGAGGACCCCGACACCGGACCGAAGAAGCCCCAAGGCTTGCGTGAGGCTGATAAACAGGATTCAGGTCGGGCGGCCACGAGGAATACAGATGAGTGANGAATTCGACGAGAAGTTGGCTCGTTTCGAGAACCTTTGGAACGGGGTAACGCCCAAGGGCGAAAACCGCACCAAGGCACTGAAGTTCAGGCAGTACATGCGCAACCACGTTCTCCAGAAGTTCCACAAAAGGAGGAAGGACCAGTGGGCGAACGCGGACAAGGGGCACTACAACCACGGCTTCTCCAGCAAGGACCAGTTCCTAACCAAGGAAAACTGCAGGAAGTACTGGATGGGCGAGTTGCAGAAGGACATCAAGGAAGCTGAGACCTTCTGAGGAAGACCGATGTCACCGCCCAAATTCAACGACTGGGGGCTTGAAGAGCCCGTTCAGAAGGCGATAGCCGAGCTAGGCTGGGAAGAGCCAACTGAGATTCAGCTAGAAGCCATACCAGTGGCTAGGCAAGGACGGGACGTTGTCGGGCAGGCAAGGACGGGTTCGGGAAAGACCGCGGCCTTNGGGATACCGATTATCGAAGCCAACGAGCCCCTGGGAAAGACCCAGTCACTAATCCTGTGCCCGACCAGAGAGCTTGCCGTCCAAGTGGCCGAGGAGATGGGNGCACTGCAAGGAAAGAAGGGGCTCAAGATCGAGACTGTCTACGGTGGGACCGACCTTGAGAAGCAGGCCAAGCTTCTCGACAAAGGGGTGGACGTAATCGTNGGCACTCCGGGAAGGGTAATTGACATGAGCAAGAGGGGNCACATTGANCTCTCGAAAATTAGGATGTTCTGCTTGGACGAGGCCGATAGGATGCTGGACATGGGATTCTTCCCGGACATACTCTGGATCGTCGAGAGAATGGGAGATAGGGAGCAGAACCTGCTGTTCAGCGCTACCTTCCCTCAAGAGGTCCTAGACGCAGCCGAAGAGTTCACCGAAGACCCCGTTCACGTGATGAGCGAGGACCTAGAGGTGGAGGTCCCCGAAATCGACCAGTTCGCAATCAAGGTTGGCCGCATGAACAAGATGTGGGCCCTAGGCAGAATCATNGCAGGCATGGAGGAAGGGGATCAGATGCTGATCTTCACCAACACGAAGAGGATGGTCGACATGCTGCACGAGAGGCTGGATAGGAACGGGATCGACTCGTCCGCACTGCATGGGGACATGCCCCAGAACAAGAGGGAAAAGATCCTAGACAGGTTCAGGGAGGGGGAAAGGGACGTGCTCGTTGCCACGGACGTGGCGGCCAGGGGCCTAGACGTGGACGGGATAACACACGTCGTGAACTACGACCTCCCGGATGAAACCGAGTCCTACGTCCACAGAATTGGCAGGACGGGCAGGATGGGGAGAAGCGGTCAGGCCTGGAGCTTCGTCAGCAGCAACGAGATAGGGGGCCTTGACAGGATCGCAAACACCTGGAGCCTGAAAATCCCGATAGTCGATCCACCCGAACTCCCAGAGGGATCGAGAGAGTTGATGAGGCAGAAGGAGGACTGGGACGAGATTTCGGATAGCTTCGGAATGGTAACACTAAGGATCTCAGTAGGTAGCCAGGAGGCCACTAAGCTCTCCTTGGCGAACTGGATCCTGAAGGAGGCAAGAGTCCCCGACATCACNCTCGGCGAAATTGANTTGGGAGATGGGAGTTCGACCGTAGAAGTGCACGTGAAGAAGGCATCTTACGTCATTGACGTGCTGAAAAACAGGAAGTTCAAGGGAAGAGGGCTCGACCCTGCGATAGTCAGTTGAGGCCTGGGCATCCGCATCCTAAATATAGCCGGACTCACAAGCCCCTGCATGGCTGACGCAAAGGGCGGCGACTCGGCCAAGGACAAGAAGGCCGCTGCCGACGCCAAGAAGAAGGCGGAAGCGGAGAAGAAGGCAGCTGCCGACGCCAAGAAGAAGGCGGAGGCGGAGGCAAAGAAGCTGGAGCAGATCAAAAAAGAATCACAGGCGGCCGCCAAGGAAAGAGCGTCGGCGGAGAAGTCCCTCGAGGCGGCCAAGAAGGCCCGCACCAAGGCAGAGGACGAGCTTGCCAAGGCAGTAGGATCGGCCAAGGACGCGGTAGCAAAGATGGCTGAACTAAAGAAGGCCAAGNCCGATGCCGAAAGGAAGGCCAAGACCGAGGAGGGGGCCAGGAAGAAGGCCGAGAGCGAGCTAGCCAGGAAGAAGAAGTCGGGGGAAAGCACGTCAAAGCAACTGGAGAACCTGGATAGGCAGGTCAAGGCAGCCAAGACCAGGGTGGAAGACGCCAAGAAGGCGTCATCGGCGACCCAGAAGGANCTGGAGAAGGTNCGCGAGGAGTCNTCCAAGTCATCNAGTAAAATCACCGAGCTGACAAAGGAGAAGGGCTCATTGGAGGCCGAACTGAAGAAGAGGTCTGCAGACCTCAAGAAAGCCGAGTCAGANCTGGAAAGGGAGTCGAAGANGGGCTCAGCGGAGAAGGCGAAACTACAGCAGCTTTCCGATGCCACTAGAAGCCTAAAGGGAAAGATATCCCAGATGGCCAAGAGCATAAAGGAAACCAGGACGAAGACAGAGGACCAAGCTAAGATGCTCAGGGACTTCGAGGGCAGGCTCAAGGAAGAGGAGAAGGCCAAGGAGGGAGCGGAGAAGAAGCTGGAGCAGGCCAAGAAGGCAACTGAATCGGCCATATCCAAGAGGAAGCAGGCGGAGGCCAAGACCAAGGAGGCCGAGAAGGCCTACCAATCTACAGTCAAGCCACGCAAGGACGCGGAGGACAGGGCCAGGAAGGCGGAGAAGGCGCAGAAGGACGCCGAGAAGGACCTAGAAAAGAGAGAGTCGCTGCGCAAGAAGGCCGAAGCAGATGCCAAGAAAGGGGCTGAGGACAGGAAGGCCGCCGAGGGCTCCATGAAGGAGGCGGAGAAGGCCAGGGACGCTGCCGAGAAGGCCCGCGAGAAGAGTATTGGCGCGGCCGAGAAGGCCAGGAAGGATCTATCCGAAGCCCGAGCCAAGACGAAGGACCTCAACGAGAAGCTTCAGAAGGCGACGGCGGAGAGGAAAACCGCTGAAGAAAACGCAGCCAAGGCCGAGAAGGAAGCCGCAGAGTCCTCCCAGAAGGCCACGGCATCGAGGACTAGCGCCGACAAGGCAGCAGCCAAACTAAAGCAGGAGAATTCCGCGGGGAAGGAAGCCAAGGCCAGGCAGGCCAAGGACAAGAAGGCCGCGGAGCAGGCCGAAGAGGCCGCCGCAAAGTCACAGCAGGAGAGGGAAGCCTCCCTGAAGAGGCTGGAGAAGGTGGTGAAGGCCAGAGAAGGATTCGAAAGGCTCGCAGCCGAGCAGAGGAAGAAGAGGACCGAGCTAGAGGCAAAGGCGGAGAAGGAAAGGAAGGCCACCGCGGAGACCAACAAGAAGGCCGAGGCACAGGCCAAGATGAAGGCCGAGCAGGAGAGGAGATCCAAGTCGGAGGCAGAGGAGCACAAGAAGGCCAAGGAGATACTCAAGGAGGAGACCGAGCGCTGGAAGGAGGCCGAGGCGGGGCTTGGTAAGGCCACTAGCGCTAGGAAGAAGGCGGAGTCAGAGGCCGACAGGGCCCAAAAGGCAAGGGCGACGACCCAGAAGGAGCACCAGGACGCAAAGCAAGAGAGGATAGAGGCCGAGAACAGGGCTAAGGACGAGGAGAAGAAGATGAGGGCGGCCCAGAAGGCCGCCGAAGCCGCGGCAAAGGCCAGGAAAGACCTGGAGGACGACATCGCCGAAGAGGAGAAGAAGCGAAGGGAGGCCAGGGCCAGGAAGAAGGCCCTGGAGAAGGAGAAGATGAGCGCGGAAGAGCTGGCACGAGAGGAGGAGCGGAAGCGGGCCGATGCGAAGGAGAGGGTCAGGAAGAAGGCCGAGAAGCGCAGGATAAAGGCCCAAGAGGCGAAGCAGAGGAAGCAGCTCGCAGATGCCGAGGCGGCGCAGGAAGCCGAGGCGGTCAGAATGGAAGTGAGCATGAAGCTGAACGACCTCAAGGCGCACAAGGACACAATGAGCAAGGAGGAGTACGTGCTAGCCAGAATCAAGATCAAGGCGGTGACCGTAAACTTCGACGTCATAGGGAGAGCCAACGGAAGGAGCGACGACCTACAGCAGGTAGACGGCATCGACGGGGACCTAGAGGGCAGGCTCAACACCGTGGGCATCACCACGCTAGAGCAGCTGTCCAAGATGGACGACGTGACAGCAGAGGACGTCAACGACGCGATTGAGTACATGCCCGGCAGGATCCGCAGGCAGCTCTGGGCGGAACAGGCCAAGATCCTCCTAGAGTGAAAGGATAGTAGACACCCCCATAGGGGTGTCTAAATGGAAAAATCAGGCCTTTCCTTGGATAAATCCAAAAGCGGCATTTTACGATAGGGGCATTATGCGAGCGCAAGCAAGGACGTCAATGAGGGCCGTAGCCCTAGTCCTGCTGATGCTTGCGAGCACGCAACTCGTGCTACTGACCGGGCGCGACCACTCCCCGGGCGAGCTGGGCGAGGGCGGGCAGAGATCCGAAGTAGACAACTCCCAGGTCACCATCATCGACCTGGGGGCCGAACATGCCTGCGCGATAGGCACTGCCAACCAGATGAAGTGCTGGGGCGACGGGGCGAGCGGAAAAACGGGTCACGAGAACACGGACGACTACGGGGACGAAGAGGAGGAGATGGGNCAGTACCTCATGTTCNCCGATGTCGGTCCCGGCCTGACATTCACCGACGTCGCAGCGGGGGACGACTTCACATGCGCCCTTCTGAGCGACGCCTCCGTCAAGTGCTGGGGGTCAAACGAGTACCTGGGGAGCGAGGCCGGAGCGGCCGGGACCGGGAGCAAGGGAGACGGATACAGGGAGATGGGAGCTGGCGTAGAGCGGGTCCGTATTGCATGGGACCAGTGGAACGCCACCTCGATATCAGCCGGAGGGTCACACGCATGCGCGATCACGAACAACGGAACATCTGACTCCCTCGTATGCTGGGGCGACAACACGTACGGGCAGCTAGGGATCGACCCAAATTACACCAGCATGGGCGGTACGGCTCTCCATCCGTTGGCTGCGATTCCCTTCTCCGACATCCCCAGCAGGGGGGTCGGGCTTTCACAAGTGGCGGTAGGGGGCCACCATACCTGCCTCCTCTGGAGCGATGGAGAGGTGGGGTGCTGGGGGAACAACTCATACGGGCAGCTAGGCATAGGCAGCACAGACCACATAGGCGACAATTCCGNGGAGATGGGCAGCGACCTGACGCTGGTCTCNTTCCCTTCGGGGAGGACCGCTGCCCAGATTAGCGCAGGGCACGATGTGAGCTGCGCCATACTGGACAACGACGACCTGGCCTGCTGGGGAAACGGGGCCTATGGGATGCTGGGCTCGGAGGGAACCCAGGCGCTCGGCGACTCGCCGGGAGAAATCGGCGACGGGTTGCATGTGCTGGACCTAGGCAGCGGGTACGCCGTGGAGTCAGTCTCCATCGGGAACGCACATTCCTGCGCGATCCTCGACGATGGGGACGCANCCACGTCCGACGAGCTCAAGTGCTGGGGATCCGGGTTTGGCGGGGCATTGGGGCAGGGAGACCAGGATTCCTGGGGCCATGCCCAGTACACGATGGGCAACTACCTACCAGTCCTGAGCCTAGGTTCGGATGTCCACCCCATTTACGTGGAGGCGGGGGATTCCTTCACCTGCGCGATAATGAACAACACCAAAGTGAAGTGCTGGGGATCCGGACTGGGTGGAAGGACCGGTCTGGGCATTAGNGGGAACTNCGGCGANCAAACGACAGAAAGGGGAGACAACATGCCCTATGTGGAGCTTTACCTCCCAGAGGAGAGTTTCGATCGTCCCTGCGACGAGCCGGCAGAGGGTTCCCCCCTGGCCACTGCCACCTTGGACTCAACCAACTCNATGATCGGAAACCATACCTCCACCGCGATGACCCCGGACTCGTGCGCCGCAGTGGCATACGTGGATGGAGAAAACGAGGCTCCGATGTTCGCGGTGTTCAACAAGGGCAGGTGGTCCACCGAGATAATCTCCTCCGAGTACAGCGGGTGGAACCTGGATATCAATGACATAGCCCTCACCATCGACTCCAATGGAACCCCCCACATCGTGGTTGGGGCATCACATGAAGCCAGGTACTGGACCAAGGAGGGAGGGGTTTGGGTCTCGGATTTCTTGGCAACTTCATTCGATTCTGGTAGTGGGTCTGATGGGAATATCACAGCCGTTTCCGTCGAGACTGGCGCCAACGGCGACATATTCGCGATCTGGCAGGAGTATCGGAATTCAGGGGGTCCGAACAACCGAATACGCGCAATGGGGTGCACAGCTGCGGCTCACGCGGACAATTCCTGCTCGGACCCGAGTGCTGGTGGGTTCGATCTCAACGCCGCCTGGCAGAACCCCGAGGCATCGTTCTCTGCCGCCATGGACACTGACGTAGCCTCTGACGGCACCATCATAGTTGCTTACGTAGAGGACGACGACTACGATGGAACTGGNAGCGTGAAGATAGTCGAGCTCGGCTCTGGNGGGTTCGGAACCCCCATCAACACAGGCGGCACAGTGAGCGTGCCCTGGGATAGTGACTACGGGAGTGGGAGTTCTGGAGAGTTCAGCATGGGCGCCAACTCATCCCTAGCAATGGACATTGGCCTGGATGGCTCGATCCACACCACCCACCTGGACGCCGGCGGGGGNCTCCACCATTCCTGGTGCTCATCCGGCTGCGACAGCCTTTCCTCGTGGTCTACGGAGGAGCTCGACTCGTCATACGAGACAGGNGTGATCGACATCTCCATGGGCCCGGANCTGTCCACCGTCATACTTGCAGGCACNGACAGCGGCACATACACCCTACACAAGAAGGANGNTGGCTGGGAATACACGTCAATCAGCAGCACGGGGGGTGCGGACTGGATGGCCGTGGAGATCAGCGAGATGGGCAAGATGTGGGGTTTCGCGTACTACCCCGGGACCTCCGCGCCCCTGACCCACTTCAGGCAGGAGGGGATGACCACTTCCGGGCTAAATGAAGACATAGACGGTGACGGTTGGTCAAGGCTTGACGAGATAAGGTGCGGGACGGACTACACGAATTCGTCCAGCATCCCCTCCGACTCGGACGGGGACGGCGAGTGCGACCTCTTAGACGGGTGGGTGGACTCCTCCATCTCAGGCGAGTCGGACGCCCTCAGCATCGGNGAGGAGTTCGGCTGCGCGGTCCTCGCCAACTACTCCGTAGCATGCTGGGGTGACAACTCGGAGGGGCAGCTGGGCAACAGCGGGGCGGGCTCAAGCAGCCCGTGGGCCGTGCTAGTAGACCTGCCTGCTGGCTTCGAGGCCGGAGCNATCGACGCAGGCACGGCACACGCATGCTCAACGGGACTGGACGGGACCCTGGTCTGCTGGGGCAGGAACACCGCGGGACAGCTCGGCAGAGGATCTCTCTCCGCCTCNGNGNCCCCGGGCTACGCGACGATNCCCTCGGGAGTGAGCGTGGAGCAGTTCGCNGCAGGCGCGGACCACAACTGCATGAAGGGGACGGATTCGAAGCTCTACTGCTGGGGGGAAGGGGACAAGCAAAGGCTGGGCCTACTCGTGGATAGGCTGACCATCGAGGGGTTTGACGACAACTCCAGNGANTGGGNCNCCTCGNATGCAAACTACGTCAGGGGTCCTGCGNAGGGCTNCGGCTACCTGGACTGGTTCCGATGGGGCAACTGGGCNACATCGAGCATGCANTCGGGTTCCTCGTTCAACGTATCCAGCGGGGACGAGATTTCGTTCAAGCTACGTGCCAGAAACTTCGGGGACAATNGCGGGGAGTGGCTCAAGGTCTNCCTTAACGACACCCTNATTTCGCAAATACCAGGNTCATCCACATACAGCTCGNGCTCTTTCTCCGACTGGCAGGANATCTCATTTACCGTACCCGACTCGTATTCCTCTGGCTCACCTGCACGGATAAAATTCGAGGTNTACGGTCGGTNCTTCTACATGAACGTGGACGACCTAGTCGTTTCACCCCCAACGATCAGCACGGACGATGCCCCCTCCCCCACAGAGGTTTACTGGAGCCAAGCGGAAGGGATCTCGCAGATTTCCCTGGGCNCCAGCCACTCCTGCGTCCTGATACATGGCGGGGAAGTGAGTTGCTGGGGCGACAATGGGGGAGCCTATGGAAACATCCTGGGGAACTCCTCTTTCACGGGCCCGCATACCTACGAGCCCCGGTCCGTTGACCTGACTGCATCGGGGAGCCTGGTAGCCTCGGAATGGACGGGAGGCTCGCCTGTGGCAATAAGTTCCGGGGANGGCGTCACCTGCGCCATTATGCAGAGTACCGAATCCCTGTGCTGGGGCCGCTCATCGGAGACCACTTACCGGGACCCTGTGNCNAGCAACATCGCATCCGAGGGGGACGTAGGGAGGAGCCCGGCCCTGACCACAGACAGNGAGGGCAACTGGATCATTGCCTACAACGACGGCTCCGGNATCTCATACGCGNGATTCGACGGAANCAGNTGGAGCACCACAGACATCTGCTCTACGAGCGATGCATGCGACAGCGACAAGGGAGTCGGCATAGGCGAGGGCCCGGATGGCGGGGTGCACTTCCTTAGCTACGACGNNGCNNCCNACGAGCTTGTGCACACGAGGGCACTGACCAACCTATCCACGACGGCCCCTGTGACTGATGAGGACCCGAAATTCTTCAATGTCCAGAGGGACCCGGCCTCCGGCGTCCTACACCTCACCTACTACCAGGANAGNGGNCGGAAGCTCATGCACAAGACCTTCAACAGCACCGGTTGGTCTGACCCGGTNTTGATCGATGACGACCAGTCCTATACGGGGCATTCCTGGAACGGGATGAGGATNGACTCCAGTGGAAACCTCCACCTNTCTTACTGGTCGTGGCAGACCTCCGGTNCCGATGACACTTGGCTGAAGTACGCGCTCTACAACGGCACATCATGGACGACTCAGACCCTGCAGTCGATAATGAACCAGAACGGCCCGACTCTGCACACATCACTCGACCTCGACAGCGGCGACAATCCTCACATCTCNTACTACGACCACAAGAACGACACTCTCCGGTACACGTACTACAACGGCACTGCATGGGTGGACCAGACGCTGACAGTCGACGACTCCAACGACAACGGAATGTACAACTCGATAGCCCTGGACAGCAGCGACCGCCCCCGAATCTCATACCGGAACCATAGCTCGTACGACCTTGAGCTCATTTCGTGGAATGGGACCAATTGGAGCAGGGAGGTGGTGGACAGTAGCGGAAACGTCGGAAGCTGGACGTCAATCGCCATCGATGGGAGCGACTTGAGCAAGATTGCATACTACTACGACTCCGGCTCGGACCTCAGGTACGCCTCCCACGACGGCGCCTCTTGGTCCATCAGGGACATAGACACCAGCACCAAGAGCTCCAAGATATCACTGGACCTCGATTCCAGCGACAGGCCCAGAATAGGGTACCAATCCAGCGACAGCGATGCCATGATTGCATACAACAACAGTGGATCGGGAGACGAATGGCAGACCATAGAAGTCTGGGACAGTTACGACGTCGGAAGTCACATGTCGATAACCCTGGACTACGATTCGGGCACCGCCTTCATGGCCTACAGGCAGAACGACTGGCCCGCGGACGGAGGCCTCCTCACAACCTTCCACACCGGAACGGAAATCGCATCCAATGGGGTGGCCAGCAGCGGCGATGCATCAAACTCCAACGGGATGTCACCCGAGATACACTTCTCAGGCAGTGCGATAGTATCCCCGTTCTTGAACGGGACCGACGGCGACGCGACCAATCAAGACATCTCGATGGCTACCCTCCGTCCCGAGCGGCCGGTAATCACCACAGTGGAGGGCGAGTCCAGCAGCGTTGGCTCATACGGAATCTCCATGGCACTGGACGGCTCAGGGAACCAGCACATCTCGTTCTACAACAACACAGCCTCGAGCCTGATGTACGCCGCGTTCGACGGCACCTCATGGGAGGTGGAGGAGGTAGACAACGAAGGCTCCACCGGGAGGTACTCATCGATAGCCGTGGA
>PBOL01000035.1 GCA_002725315.1 Methanobacteriota archaeon
CATCTTCCCAGAAATTTCGGGTGATATATTGCAAGAAAAATTGCATATGACTAGGCATCCGGGTTCCAACCCCCCTCCATTTGAAACCAAAGTAGTAGGTACGATGGAAAATTTTCTGTTTCTGGAACAGTCTTACTGTTATCCCAGGGGCGGTGGTCAGCCTGGGGATACTGGGTCGATAATTTCTGATGGAGAACATGTAACTGCTCTAAACGAAGTTCTACCAGGTGAAATGATACTACACCCAGTGGATGATCCTGAGGCCTTCTCCATCGGACAGGAGATCACGTGTGAAATAGACACTGAAAGGAGAAACGGACATACACTTATGCACACATCACAGCACATCTTCTCAGCTCTAGCCGAGGATATCTGGGGCGCCGAGACAGTTGGAAACCAGATAGGTGCAGAACAGTCCAGGGTCGATCTATTATTCGAGAATAAAGAAATCTTTGACCCCGACGTCCTTGTTAATGCTGTTAACTCGGTAATTAGTTCGAACATCAATGTGAATGTACATGAGTGGGAAAGGAGGAAAATATTGGATCATGAGCAGATGAGACACACCAAATTCATGCACAGGATTCCTGATTCCATAACACATCTGAGAGTCGTTGAGGTTGAGGGCGTCGACTTATGCCCGTGTGCGGGAACACATGCTTCAAACACCTCGCAGATCCCAATGGTCAGATATATCGGTAAGAAGAACAAGGGAAAGGGAAGGCTGCGAGTTTCATACGAATTTGAAAATTAGTTGTATTAGAATCGTTACTATTGGTGGGCTCGGCAGGAATTGAACCTGCGATCTTCGCCATGTCAAGGCGACGTCATAACCCCTAGACCACGAGCCCGGCCCTCTTCGCAGTAAACATTCACACAAGAATGATTCTGCACTCAAGATACAATTTTCGATATTCTACCATCGCAATTTTGATTCGAACATGCTCCGGCAGCTCTTGTTCGCCCATTGCTCATCTTGATTAGTCGTGGTTCGATTATCAAAACATATGTTTTGCATCTCATGCAGAATCCGTGCACATCGGTCACAGTACTGCTAAATCATTCCTGACTTGAATCTATCACATTGGTAGGGGTGGAATGACGATTTTCAATAATTATTTGAAAAACGATGTACTGCGAGAATATCTCATAGAGATTTTCCAAATCATTTTCTGATAATCATTGTTATCAGAAACAAATACAGCGAATATTTTGCAAGATTCAACTAATTGTCTCCCAGGATTACGTTCGTTATCTCAAACTATTGAAAAACTCTAGTAACNAAATATAAATTACTAATAAATTTAATTAGAATCAAAACGTTTTATTTTGATTTACAATTATTCCATCAATCAAAGTAATGCTTGTCGAGGGGGTTCCCGGAGTCTGACACCAACTATCTGCCGANTTAGACCACAGAACATTCAAGTCCGCCTTATTGCCCTCTGCAATGACCCCACGAACGTCAGTGTCTGGAAAAATCGTTGTTGATGGATTTCTAGTAGCAGCCGCTAGAGAAACAATAGGATCTATGCCCATNCTATGTGAGAGGAGGCTTCCAATAAATGGCAAAGAGATGATCGGGCAGTTNGGATTGAAGTCAGTTGCAATGGAAAATGGCCAATCTTCAGAAATACACTTGGATATTGGCAAATCTAGATCCTTACCCAAAACGTATGGCGTTCCTGGTAGGAATGTNTGTACTGTACCAGACTCAGCAGCAGCAATACGTGAATCGTCATTAGAGCAGGCTACATGATCTCCACTAGCCGCTCCTAGTTCGGATGCAAGCTCTAGGCCCCCCCCGTCAACAAATTCATCGACGTGCAGTCTCGAACCCATCCCTTCNCCCTTGGCAGCATTGACAATATCTTCAGTCTCTTCAATTGTAAACCATCCCGGTTCACAGAATACATCTGCCCACTTAGCTAGTCCTAACTCATTTATCACAGGGATTTGCTCCGAAATCAGCTCATCAATGTAATCGCCCCTGCTCATTTCCTTGGGGAAATCNTGGGCTCCAAGCCATGTTGGGATAATGTCACACGGACTTTCCCTATCAACAATTGATACAGCCTCCAGAATCTTTACTTCCGAATTTACATCTAGGCCGTAGCCGCTTTTTGCCTCCATTGATGTAGTTCCGTTCTTCATTGCGGCATGCACTCTTCTAAGGCCCGAATTTACAATTTCTTCCTGCGGAGCAGATCTTGTACTTATCACAGTCTTCCAAATCCCCCCGCCCATCTCCGCAATTTTCCGATAAGTGCTTCCTGCAAGTCTGAGGGACAATTCATTTGTCCTATCTCCAGCCCAAACAAGGTGGGTATGTGAATCGACAAAACCGGGAACTACTGCCATACCATTAGCATCCAAGACATTAACTTCCGCTGACCTACTTTCGGAAGGGTACCATGGGGCAAATTCAGAAATCAACTCTTCTGAATCGTCAATGCGCTCAATTTTTCCGTCGTGGATTAGTATCCCCATCCCGGACGAATGAACTAGAGACTCCCTATCTAACAAACGCTCACCGGATAATGGGAATTGATCATCGCCCGTTGACATATGCGCAATCTCTCCACAGTTGGAGATTAGCGTCCGCATGAGCCGCGATAGTCAGGACAGTTGAAAGAACTCGCGCTGCTCGGCTCACCTGTGACGGGTCTAATCGTAGGTATTGAGAGCACCGCGCATACACTTTCATTTGGTGTCGTTGACTTTGAGGGAAATCTGTATCCATCCCACTCGTCGTTATTTCGGCCCGAAGAGGGCGGAATTCACCCCAGAGAGGCTGCAGACCACCACTCTGAGTCAATTTCCAATCTTTTGGAAAGCCTCTCGAGTAGTGCAAATTTCTCATGGAATTTGGTTCAAGCAATAGCTTTCAGCCAAGGCCCCGGTCTTGGACCCTGCCTCCGAATAGGGGCTTCCGTAGCTCGCTCGCTCTCTTCTAGACTAGGAGTTCCCCTAATCGGCGTAAATCACTGCGTAGCGCACATTGAAATTGGTAGAAATCAGACGGGATGTGAAGATCCAGTTTTGCTCTATGTCAGCGGAGGAAATACCCAAGTTATTGCNCGTGCAGATGGCCGTTACAGGGTTCTTGGAGAGACGTTAGATATCGGAATAGGCAATATGTTGGACAAATTTGCCCGTTTGAATGGNATACCATTTCCCGGTGGCCCTGAAATTGAGAGGTTGGCAAACGAATATTTGCAGATGAATGAGCCTGACCTTCACTCTGTCGAATTGCCCTATGGCGTACAGGGAATGGACATTGCATTCTCTGGGATCCTTACATCGGCAATACAGAAAGTATCGGACGGGGCTCCACTAAGCCAGGTCTGTTGGTCTCTCCAAGAGCACTCATTTGCAACATGCATTGAGGTTGCTGAGAGGGCGATGGCACATACTGGCAAGACCGAACTCCTCCTTGGGGGTGGCGTTGCATGCAATGGCCGAATTAGGGAGATGTCAACGGTGATGTGCAACGAGCGAGGAGCCGAGGCATTCTGGCCAGAAAAGGCATTCTGCATAGACAATGGAACCATGATAGCAGAATTGGGGAGGCGAATGCTATATTGTGACATTACTACGAGTCTGGCTAACAGCGCAATAAACCCATCTCTGAGGACGGACAACACCGACGTTGCCTGGTCATAGATTCACGAATACTTATGAGAGGCCGCCAGACCGGAAATCTGAGGACGATTAGACAGTGGTACAGAGACGGAGAAGGAGTAAGCCATTGCCAAAGGACNTCTTTGGAGGATCACAGTCNACTCAACCATCGCAGGCACCCTCTCGAAAAAGGCCATCATTACCCNCTCGCCCGAGCTCACAAATCTCAGCACCGCCCGTNCCCGGAGTCACAATCAAGAAAANCCCGGAGCCAACCAAGGTCGAGCCCCCGAAAGAGGAGGTCGATACCACCGTAACGATTGACGAGCCAGAACCTGTGGTAGATCTAGAGACGCAGGATGACGATGATNCAGAACATCTGGACACCATAGAAGAGCAACTGCTTGGTAAGCCTGCAAAGAAGAAGACCCTCGGCCTTAGCAAGAAGAAGAAAGAAGAGAAAAAACCGGTACAAGAAACCAAAAAGGTCCCATCTACAACCAGCGAGAAGGCTAGAGAGTTGATTGAGAGCAGTTTTCTTCGTGCNGCTAAGCCCCAGCCAAAGCCCCAAGAAGCAGCCCCAAAAATTGAGACCCCAATAATTGAGAAAACCGAAGTAAAAAAGACCCCTCAGAGGAAGTTCCGAAACAAAGTCTCTTCATATCAACCTGCAAATAGAGCAAGGAGACTCGACAGAAGCAGNCACATGGAATACAAGTACGAAATGCGAGGAATCCTGGTTGATTTGGGGGTTCCAGAGGAGCATCGCTCCAATCTTTTGGCTACTATTTGGGCCAGGGGTGAGAGACAGAATACAGATTCGGCCAAAGAGTTCATCGCGGAGAAGATGGATGAGGGGGTAATCGACGATGAACAGCAAGAAAAGCTAGTGAAAATTGTCGATGGCTACACTGTAAGACGATGAACTTCAGAACGTTCATGTCCGTTAGCATGGTGGACAGCCCATGCCGAATGCTGTCAATCATGACCAAAATGCCGGCAGCCCTCCTTACAGGCGGGGNATCCACTCAGGCATGTATAGGGACAGAATCTGGACTATGAGGCAATACGCGGGATTCTCGACTCCCTCCAAAACCAACGAGCGATTCAGAGCGCTGCTAGAAGGTGGTCAGACAGGCCTNTCTGTTGCGTTCGACCTACCAACCCAACTAGGNCTNGACTCTGATGATCCAAGCTCGGCAGGTGAGGTCGGCAAGGTCGGTGTTGCCATAGACTCAATCCATGATATGAGGAAGCTGTTCGATGGAATAGGCCTTGAAGAGATTTCTACCTCGATGACAATTAATGCCCCAGCTACCACACTATTGGCCCTCTACGTTGCTGTCGCAGATGAGAGGGGGATAGCCAGACAGAACCTATCTGGAACAGTTCAGAATGACATTCTAAAGGAGTACATGGCAAGAGGATTGTACGTATTCCCCCCTGACCAATCTGTTAGACTAACTACAGATCTAATGAACTGGTGCAGTGAAAATGCTCCGAGGTGGAATACGATTTCAGTTAGCGGATATCATCTTAGAGAAGCTGGATGTACCGCATCTGAAGAGGTTGGCATGACGATTTCTAACGCACTATTCTACGTCCGCAGGGCAATTGAATCGGGAATGGTGATTGATGACTTCGCGCCACGGATGTCATTCTTCTTCGCTTGCCACAACGACTTTCTCGAAGAGATAGCAAAATTCAGAGCAGCAAGAGAGTTGTGGCACAATCTCGTGGAAAAGGAATTCCACCCCGTCGACCCTCGCTCATCTCAGTTGAGATTCCATACCCAGACCTCCGGCGTCACTCTAACTGCCCAACAGCCAATGAACAACGCCATTCGCGTCGCATTCCAAGCGATGGCGTCTGTCCTGGGCGGCACCCAGTCACTTCATACCAACAGTTACGACGAAGCACTGGGTCTCCCAACAGAAGATTCCGTAACAATAGCTCTACGGACACAGCAAGTTATCGCNGAAGAGACAGGAGTGGCATCCCACGTCGACCCATTGGGTGGCGCGGAAGCAGTCGAGACACTCACTGATGAGATAATCAAAGAATCACTTACCATCATTGAGAAGATTGACGCTCTTGGCGGTGCCATGGAATGCGTGAAGCAGGGATATCAACAGAGTATGATTCACGAAAGTGCGTGGCAACAACACCAGAGAATTGAGACAGGTAATGAATTAGTTGTTGGGGTAAACTCCCACTCCAACGANGAACAGCCAGAATTCGAGGGTTTGATCATCGATCCTGAAGATGAACTAAACAAGATCCAAGAGTTAACTCTAATGAAACAAAGCAGGGACGAAAAACAACTGGCCAAATCACTGGAATCCCTAGGGGAAGCATGCAGGGGTGACCAAAACGTGATGGACGCGCTTATCACTGCCGTGAAGTCAGAGGCCACGGTGGGAGAGGTAAACGGGGTAATGCGCGAAGTCTTCGGCACATGGATGGCCCCAAGTGGTGTTTGAAATGGGAACTGGTAGAATAAACCACATTGGTATCGCAACAAATTCAATTAGTGATGCACAACACCTGTGGGAGGCTCTGGGTTTCTCCGGAACAAAGGATGAGGTGGTCCCTGAACAGGGCGTTAAGATAAGATATTTGACAGGTTCTCAAAATACTCGAATTGAGCTTTTGGAGCCGACCTCTGAAGACACGCCAGTAGGCCGATTCATCGACAAAAGAGGAGCCGGAGTCCAACAGATTGCTGTGGAGGTGCATGACCTAGATGAAAAGCTTGCAGAGCTCAAGGAACTGGGCATCAAAGCGATTAACGACAAGACATCGATGGGGGCCGAGGGCCACAGGATCGCCTTTCTACATCCCTCGTCTTGCGGCGGAGTACTTGTTGAGTTAGTAGAAATACGTCAGCAAGAATCATGAAAAGGGAACCACAAGTCGAACAACTATGATTAGCTCACTCGGGCAATTCGAGTCGGTCGATGTAGAAAGCATCCCGACGATTCGGGAAGAAATTGAATATCTCCTGGACACCCTAGAGGTACTGAGAGCGACAAACGAGATATCCAATGACGCATTCCTTGAGTCAGGCTCAATCCAGGGCGGCCTAGGGTTAATTCTGAGCTTACTAGACCAGGGAATCTTAGACGAAGCAAATTCGCAACTTGCCCGGTTGAAACAGAGGGCAGAATCGATTCACGATGCCTACCCCGAACTTGACGCCAAGNTCGAAGGCCTTCGATAATATTACTCTGATAATACTCAGATAATATTATACTATGACATTTACTCACAGGGCCATGCCCAAGGTAAGTCTGGACATGCCGAACGAGATTCTAGAGGATATCAAACAACATGTGGGTGACTCCAAGAAATTCGTTAGCGTGGCCGATGCAATTAGAACTGCTTGTAGGAAGATGCTGGATCAGTTGGACGAGATTGATGCAAGGCACGGTAGGCTTGGTGATTGAGTGGTTAGCAGAGAAGATGCTATTGAGGCAGTGGAAACAATTGTTAGGTTCGTAGAAGGCTGCGAAGGNCCCCTTCGCGAGGGGCTTTCGAAAACNCCCGAAAGAGTAGTGCAGTCTTACGTGGAAGTATTCTCAGGTTACAACCAAGACAGCCAAGAGATACTCGACTCTACATTCAATGCCGAAGGTTACGACGGAATAGTACTCCTTCGAGACATGGAGTTCCACAGCACATGTGAACACCATCTTCAGCCATTCTCAGGAAGGGGGCACATAGCGTACATTCCCGTTGACAGGATTGTCGGAATCAGCAAGCTGGCTAGGCTGCTAGACATGCACTCAAGGAGGATGCAGAATCAGGAGAGGATCACAAAGGATGTTGCTGACGACATAGAGAAGCATCTGAATCCTCTTGGATGCGCGGTAATTATTGAAGCACAGCATGGCTGCATGCGATGCAGGGGCGTCAAGAAGCAGAACGCCGTAATGACGACCAGTGCGATGCGCGGGGTCTTCTTCGATAAGCCCGAGGCACGNACAGAGCTCCTACAGTTGATACGTTCTGCTCCAATCCAGGGGTGATAAATTGCCAACATTCCCAATTGTTGAGATTTTCCACTCAGTACAGGGAGAAGGTTTCCATACGGGAATGCCACATGTATTCATCAGGTTTGGTAACTGTAATCTCAGATGCGAGTGGTGTGACACTGACTTTCTGACATACGAAGAAATGGAACTTGATGAAATCATTGAGCAGGTGCTTTCATTCGATTGCGACAGGGTAATTTTCACCGGTGGCGAGCCCGCAATGCAAGATCTGGCAACTATAGGNAGCAGGCTGAAAGAGCACGGGCTACATCTATCCATCGAGTCTAATGGCACTATGCCGGTTGATCCAATAATTGACTGGATATGCATCAGTCCAAAGGACCAGATGTATCCAAATACAACAATTAAACAGCGCACTGGAGACGAGTTAAAGGTAGTTTATTGCGGACAGGACATGGGGATGTACGATGAATACAAGGATGGATTTCAGCATCATTTCATCCAACCTTGCTATATCGAGGATGAATCTGTGGAGGCTAATGGGATCCAATTCCGTGCTGTAGAGGATCTGGTTAAGAGAAGCCCTGGTTGGAGGCTCAGCCTCCAGACNCACAAGTGGATGGGGGTTCTTTGATTTGAGAGCAGTAATGTCANTATCAGGGGGAATGGACAGCACAGCCCTACTAATGCGCATGCTAGCCGATGGGTTCGACGTAACATGCCTAACATACGACTATGGNCAGAAGCACTCCGTAGAGATAGACAGGGCCAGGGCGAACATATCATACATCAGCGAATGTGGAATNAATGTTGATCACATCGTCATAGACCTAAAGTCGGCAATGAGCACGCTTACTTCTGCATTGACCTCTGATGAAATAGAGGTACCTGAGGGGCATTATGAATCGGAACAGATGAAGCAGACCGTCGTTCCTAACAGNAATGCCATATTTTCCGCTATCCTTTACGGNCATGCACTGAGTATTTCCGAGTCGGAGGGAAAGGACGTTCTTGTGGCATTAGGGGTCCATAGCGGTGATCACGAGATATACCCCGATTGCCGANCCGAGTTCTACGAATCACTGGAAAAGTCGTTCTCAATAGGAAACTGGGGAAGTGATAGAGTTTCATTTCACCTCCCGTACATCAATGGCGATAAGACATCAATCTTGGAAGATGCAAGTATCTCAATATCACAACTTGGTCTCGACTTTGACACAGTTTTCAGGAATACAAATACCTCGTACAACCCCGATGGGAGTGGAAGGAGCTCTGGCAAATCTGGTGCCGACATAGAGAGGATACTAGCCTTTCACTCAGTAGGTAGGAAGGACCCGCTACAGTATGTTGACGACTGGCAATCAGTTCTTGAAAACGCCCAGGCCACACAAAGGCAACACGAGGAATCACAATGAACGACAAACTCCCTCGATTCGACCCTGAAAGGGATCAAGAGTGGCGGGCACGCCTCACAGAACTACAATATCGGGTAACGCGCGAGTCCGGGACTGAGAGGCCCAACACAGGAACACTGTACATGGAGAACAGGGAAGGTGACTATCGCTGCATATGTTGTGGTCATCTGCTATTCACATCTGAGATGAAGTACCACTCGAAGTGCGGTTGGCCAGCATTCCACACAGAGCATCCCAATGCAGGCATTCGAAGACTCGAGGATCGAGCATTTGGAATGCTCAGGGTGGAAGTGAGGTGTGGCTCATGTGATGCCCATTTGGGACACGTGTTCGACGATGGCCCCAATGAGTTTGGAGGCGAGAGGTACTGCATCAATTCTGCAAGCATGGATTTCACCCGGAGTGATGGCAATGACAACTAGAATACGAAGGTGGGTAGAAACAGATACGGGACACCGGGTCCCTAATCACAAGAGTAAGTGCAGACACATGCACGGACACAGGTACAGATGGGAAGTCGAGATTGAGGGCGAGGTAGTATCCGAGATGGGCGCATCAGATGAGGGGATGTTGATGGACTTCTCCGATGTTTCAGAGATATTGAAAAAGCATATTCACGATGTAGTCGATCACGCATTCATCGTCTATGAGAATGACACTGCAGCGCTCAATGCCCTATCACTAATGGATGATGGCCATCGCACACTAATTGTTCCTTTTGTCCCAACTGCTGAGAACCTNGCAAGATGGGCGTTTGAGCAGGTGGAGCCACACATCAGGTCGTCATACGGGAACTCACTGAGCCTGAGGGCATTCCACGTAAGGGAGACTCCTAAATCATGGGCAAGTTGGTCTAATTCTGAATAAATCGTGCGCNTAATTACTACCGAAAGAATCTGCAGATAGAGCAATTACTCCTATTATTCTGTGAATCTCATCGTNCTTTGGAAGACCTCTGAGAATAACCCTGAGCATCGTCTCCTCTATCCCCTTGCGCTTGTGGTCNTTTGTGGGCATTGACTCGACTAGTCTCCTGACCTCGAACCTGAGCTTGTCCCGGAGATTTGGGTCAAGTATCCTTCCACCTGACCCAGAAGGCATAGAAGCGTCGCTGTTGATGTACCACGAGAAGCAGATTATGGATACGGCATGGCTAAGGTTGAGTATCGGATAACCATCCCATGTGGGGATTGTCACCAGAAGGTCACACATTGCTAGCTGCGAATTCAGCAGGCCTTTGCCTTCCGGGCCGAAAACGATAGCCGCCCTGCCATCCACCCCGGATAGTCTGTCCGGTAGCTCTTCAGGGAGGAGAAAGTGCCTCATCGAGGTCTTATCTCCATCCTCCCTCTTCCCCGACGTCCCTATGACTATGGAGCAGTCGGAAACTGCCTCCTCAATTGTATCAAACTTCTTTGCGTCATCCAGAACCTCTTGGGCGTTCTTTGCCCTTCTCCTGGTTTCATCGGACCATAATCCCGTCCTGCCGACAACCCTCATGTCTGTGATGCCGAAATTGAGCATGGAACGTGCCACTGCACCTATGTTACCATCGTTCTCTGGTTGTACTAGCACAATGCAGACATTCTTGCTGAATGAGGGTAATGAGACTCCTGCCCTGTTTCCCATGCACTGTCGATCATGTTTCCGGTGATGAGTTATGCGCTAGTCTACCCTGCGCTGCTTGTATCGAGTNATGTAGCCAGCGATCCAGTTNCTCATTCTCTTATTGTCGACATCTGAGAACTCGGAGACCAGGTGTTTGTTAGTCTCAAAGTCGTCTGTGAACTGATCGGGATAGGTCTCCACTAGCCTCAGAGCCCTGGTCTTGATGAATGATGGTCTGATGTTTCCCATGCTCAATCCTCCAGTAGCTTGACTTCCAATGGGAAGCCCTCTTCTCGTGTGCAGACTACCCTGATCTTTCGTGGTGGGTGCTGCATTCCCCTGGACCAAATTGCATGGTTGACGGATTCGTCGATCCAGATATCTTCGTCATCAGCCTTCTTCATGTGTTGAGCCACGTGGTTCTTGACCTCGGCCATGGCCCTCTTTGCGCGGTTAGTACGAGGAACCTTCCATGCTGCCCTTAGCGGGATCGTCATCTCCTTCGTCTCTGCCATCAAATCATCTCTGTAACTTTGAGCGTCTCCACATATGGCGCTTAGGATGAGTGTTAGTCTTGCGATTAGTCTTCATGACCACCCATACAGGTACTCGCTTATTCTGCTTAGTAACCTTGTTCAGGCGCTGCTTCTTTGCGAACGGCTTGTTTCTAGCCATACTAGTACCCCTCCAATCCCGGATATTTCTCCTCTGCTGCCGATCTTACGGAATGTGCAACCTCGTCTAGAAGTCCCTGGCCCTTCGGGCTTACTACCTTGCCCAAGTTTACTGTACCTGCTGTATTCATCGATTCGTTCAAAAATCCCGATTCAGATAGTTGCTGGAGAATCTTCCTAGAAATGTTCCTGGAGCCAGCGACTGCCTTATTTTTCTTGACACCCCTGTCCTTTGAACCTCCATACTCTTGNGATATCCTGTTTGTACCGATTGGACCCTTTACAGCTACTTTTCTTAGAATCGCCGCGGCTCTTGTATGCCACCAGTCTGACTGAACNGGTGGCCTTTCTCTATGTGTCCCGGTCTTNACATGCTCTGCCCACTCAGGTGGCGATATGGCACTCTCAGACTGGAGCCTCTCTGCCAGTCCAGCAATTAGGAGGTCCGCTGGAACATCGTAGTACGTGGTCATAGGCTCACCTTGCGTGCCGCCCGTCCAACAGACCATATTTAACCGTGATGACATGGTTTTCATTGTCTTGACCGATAGCAGGCTCCTGACGAAAAGGATTGAAAAAACTCAGTCTGCTCGGGAAATCGTGAAACGTTCGCTATCGAAGAATCCGAACATGCTCAGAACCATGATTGGTACGGGTATGACTCTAATCCTCCTTCTTTCATACGCGGTTTACTCGAATACCGTCGACTCTGAGTACTACGGGTATACTACAACCAATGACTCATTAGAAATGGAACTGAGCTTCGAAGATGAGGGGACTGCTCAATGGTACTACACTACAAACTCCGCTATTACGTGGGTCAACTTTTCNGTATCAGGTGCCCTCTCTGGNTCGGAACTGATTGTGGAGGCCGAGGGTTCAAATTGGTCTCATTCACCAAATTTAGGCCTCGACGACTCCGCATACATATGCAACGAGCCCGAAAGCGACTACTCGTCGATTATCGAAACATGNGAATATAGCCGAACTCATTCTTTGGTACTGGAGAATGGCTCTGGAGTCATAAGAGGGAGGGTCTCTCTAGATCTACCAATTCGTGGGAAGGGATACTTGGAGAGCGACAGCATGGCGAACGCCGAAATAGAGGCACAGCGGCTAATCCAAACAGAATCAAAGACAATTACCTGGAAGATTAGCGTGGAGACCGAGGGGGAGGTCGCATCAAGTGATGGGATTTTGGTGTCGGCGACGGCTGCAACTCACGAGTTGGTAGGTATAGAGCACTTCCAACTAGAGCCCGTACAGGAGACTGTCTACAGTATCGCCGCCCTAACCGGGTGCTTCTTCCTTGCATTAGTCATCCCCCTGATGATATATTTCTCTGCTACATACAGGGAGAGAAGGGATGAGGCTCTCCGAACAATGGTGGATGAGGAGTAGGCTATTCGCTCTCAAACGGACCCGTATCCCAGTTTACCTCGTTTTTGTTGCCCAATATTCTGGCATAACCAAGCTCGACGAAATTTCCTATNGATACGGTGACCCTCTCTGCAGCGGGTGCGATCTTCTCCGCAAACTTTCGATCCATTTCNAGAATTATGCCAGTTAGGCTATTATTGCCATCCATCAGTTGCCAGAGTGTTGAGTTCANATCGTCCAGGGGTCTATTGATGCTCATAGGTGCACGGATAAACTTGGCAATCACTCTTTCAATACGCCCGAGCCTCTTTTCAGAAACGATAACAACTCGACCATCCGCATCAATTTTCCATGGAACATCGGTTCTAGTGGGGAATGAATCGGAGATCAATAGCTCACATCCTGAAATAATTGTTACTGGCCAGGTGATCCAGCAAAATCCGATATCAACCCCTGAGCTTTTGAGTTCCTTCAACTAGTGATTTGGCCATAGCAACCATTCGCTCACGTAACTCCTCGCTGACCAGTTCTCCGTCATCGTCGAATGCGCTTTTTACATTGGGCACCGCAATCTGCTCTGGGATCACCCAACCATGTATCCAACGTGCAGCGATCCTCATGTGATTCAGCGTGTTATTGCTAGTCTTGCCTCCAAGTGTACTCATCAGGGAGAATACCTTGCCTGAAGTGTGCTTAGAGTATAGCCAATCCAGGCTGTTCTTCATTACACCACTCATCGTTCCATGGTATTCGGGACTCGAAAGTACGAATGCATCCGCCGAAGTTGCCTTCTCCTGGAATTCCTTCACCGTCTCGTCATCCCAAGACCCCTCGGCACCCACCAATGGAAGAGGTTTGGCACCGTGATCCCATACGACCGTTTTTGCGCCAAGCGCTTCACAATGTTCCATGAACATCTCCAATAGCCTACCATTGGCCGAATCTAGATCATAGCTTCCACATATTCCCATGACTAGGATAGGCTCGCTCATGGATACTCGAAGGGGTACCAGACTTCAATTGTGCCATTAGTCATAGGCTGAGAACGCTTATCCATCTATGTATTCGGGAACGTATCAATGGGGACGGAAGATGTCATTGCTGCACTGTCTGAAGCAAGGCAGCTGGCTGAAGCAGACTCAATCATCGATGCGATTGAACGCTATAATTCAATCTTGGAAATATCGAAGGATAATGCAACTGCATGGTATTGCCTGGGGGTTCTGTACAACCAGACAGGTGATGATGAGAAGGCTATCNCAGCATTCGAGAGTTCGGATAAGATATTTCCTAACNACGGACCNACGCTTTGTAACCTTGCGATCTTGCTCCAAACAACCGACCCACAAAGGGCCAATGAATATGCATTGGCCGCTATGGTCCAATATCCCGATGATGAAAGACTGCGTGAGATTTCTGAAAATTCAGCCAATGGCAGAGATGAGCCAGAAAAGATATTCCTCGAGTCTCATCCCATAGTAGAAGACTCCTCCCAATTGGAAGGGAATTTCTCTGACCACTACTCTTTGGAGGATGAGGCTAGAGAACTTACAGAGAAAGGCGACCACGCTGCAGCTGTAGCAATTTGGAAGGGGATTATGACAAATTCACCAAAATCCCCTGAAGTATGGAGGGGCCTGGCCGACGCACTATTGGAGGCTGGATATCCGGATAGATATGAGCAGTGTATAAGGCGGGCGGAGANGCTAGAAGATGAGAACAGCAACATTATCGACCATACACCTGTAGAGGAGCCAACAATTTCTCTAGTTGATGCTGTGGAGAATGTCAGGGAGAAGGAAGAACATTCGAGCGAGCCGAGAGGNGATATAGACGAGGCAATTGGTTGGTTCAATATGGGGNCTAACCTGCTCAATGAAGGCAATAACGAGGAAGCGCTGACATGCTTCGAGAAGGCTATCGGGGGCTGTCCAAAGGAAGAGGCCGAACTAAGGATGAAGGCACAGAATGGGCGAGGCAACGCGCTATACAATTCTGGAAGATTTGCGGAAAGTGTTGTCGCTTACCATACTGCCATCTCAATGGATCCGACAAATGTTTCCGGAAGGACACTATTCAACATGGGTTCATCGTATGCAGCTGTTGAGATGTATGACGATGCGATCAAGTGCTTCAACCAGGCACTGGGTCGCGGCCTAGAGAAGTCCGAGTTAGATCTTTGTGAGAGGCAAATTAGCCGGTGCCGCCTTCTTTCTAGGGAGCAAGCAAAGCGCCAGAGCCGTTACTGATTAACGGAATTGATGCTGACAAGTACTGACTTGCTCGTAGGCGTATTGCTCCAATCGGCAACGCTGTCTAGAGGAATCAACTCATTAGATTCTGGGAAATATGTAGCTACATTGCCCGGAGGGATTTCATATGGTACTACATACCATCTTTNGGACGTTATCACGTTCCCTTCGAAGTGGGATGAAATATTCACTTCTTGGAGCTCAGTCCAGTTATTATTGGCCATATCATTTTTGTTTACCAATACAATCCTCCTTCCACCCTTGACTCCTCTATATCGGTCGTCTAGACCGTAAATTGTTGTGTTGTACTGGTCATGCGACCTGATAGTCATCATGACGAACTTTCCGTCCTCTGTACGGAATGAAGATAGTTGGTTGGAGATGAAATTAGCCTTACCACTATCCGTNTCGAATTTCCTGAAATCCCTAGGTGAGTTGGGCAGGTAAAATCCACCATTTTGACGACTCTTCCGATTATAAGATTCGAAACCCGGGATGACAGATTCAATCTCGTCTCTGATGTTATCGTAGTCTTCAATCCAGTCAAGCCACCTAATTCTTGTATTAGCCAGATTTTCCTGCAACCTCTGGCCAATGGATGCAACTATCTCCGGTTCTGAGAGGAGATGCGTACTTGCTGGCTTCGCTTTTCCGATAGACATGTGAACAACCCCCATTGAGTTCTCCACTGTTACGAATTGACCTCCTTGACCAGTAGAGTCGCTTTCTGACCTACCCAGACACGGTAGAATTAATGCCGTCTTTCCTGTAACTAGGTGTGATCTATTCGGTTTTGTTGACACGTGCGCCGTAAGCTCACAATTCTGTAATGCTNTAGCAGTGGCATTGGTATCCGACATAGCGGAGAGGAAATTCCCTCCCATTGACATGAAAACTGTAGATTCGCCAGAAGTCATCCTCCTTACCGCCCCAACTGCATCGCACCCAGGATTTCTAGGAGTGGAAATCCCATACCTTTTGTCTAACGAATCCAAGAATTTCTCGCTGGGGCTATGGTTTATTCCAACAGTCCTATCACCTTGGACATTCGAATGTCCCCTTACGGGGCACAGTCCAGCACCTGGACGTCCAATATGCCCTCCAAGTAGACATACGTTGGATATTTCCTGAATAGTCTGTACAGCGTTCTTATGCTGAGTGAGGCCCATCGCCCAGCAGACGATCATCGATTTGCTTTGCCCGATGCTTTCTCCAAGGTTCTCGATCGCTTCTCTTGAAATTGCAGAAAATCTCTCGATATCCAACCAGTCTGTATCCGATACTTCTGCTTTGTAGTCATCGAAACCATGTGTCTGCTCATGAATGAATGAATTGTCAAGTAGACCTTTTGAAATCATAGNCTTCGCGAGTCCCCTGAATAACGCCATGTCACCATTTATCCTCACANTAAGGTGGCAATCAGCAATTTCTGTTCCATTACCTAGAACCTCAATAGGATTCTGAGGGTGCTTGAATCTACCCATGCCAGCCTCTTTTAGGGGATTGATACTAACTACAGAGGCCCCATTCCTCTTCGCGTCTCTTAGTGCTGTGAGCATACGTGGATGGTTAGTGCCAGGATTCTGTCCAACTACAAGGATTAGGTCAGATTCATTGAAGTCGTTTAGTGTCACAGTTCCTTTGCCAATTCCTATTGACTGGGTCAATGCATACCCNGATGATTCATGACACATATTTGAGCAGTCAGGGAGATTATTTGTCCCATATGTTCTGGCTAATAGCTGCCAAAGAAATGCAGCCTCGTTACTAGTTCGTCCTGATGTGTAGAATATTGCCTGATCAGGATTGGACAGTGATGAAAGACATGACCCAATGAGGTCGAAAGCTCCTCCCCACGAAATCTCCTGATAATATTCGTCGCCCTGGTAAAGAACCATTGGATTGGTGATACGACCCTGTGCGTTTAGCCAATAGTCAGTTTTCTCCGATAGTTCTGAAACCTTCCATCTTTTCCAGAATTCGGGATCTGCTCTCTTCTTCGTGCCCTCATCNGCGACAGCCTTGGCACCATTTTCACAGAATTCTGCAAATGTTCTATGTTCGTCCGGATCAGGCCATGCACATCCCGGGCAATCGAAGCCATCGAATTTGTTCACTCTTCTTAGATTTGATAGCGATCTAAAGGCCCCCATCTTTGAAATTCCATGCTTGGCCGTTGAGATAATTGCTGGCATTCCAGCTGCGACGTCTTTCATTTTCGAAATTCTTGGTGACGTATCCTCATGGGGTGTGGTTGGACGGACGTCACGGTGCATACCATTTGATGCGGCAGTTGTCATTTCAATTGTACGAATCAATATGACTTATTTGCGAATGCCCGCGTCAAATGTTATGGATAAGCCGATCCATGTCGTAACCGGGGCNTTTGGCTATTCAGGTAGATGGATCGCCAAGGAGTTGATTTCACGTGGACACCGGGTTAGGACTCTTACAAACGCCATTGGTCGGGATGANCCATTCTCAGGCAATGTCGAAGTCCANTCATTAGACTTTGATGACCATGATGCGCTAGTAAATTCGCTTCAAGATGCCGACGTTCTATACAACACATATTGGGTGAGGTACAAGGACCCGAAAGGACAGTACGCACACGATTTGGCTGTGGAAAATATTCGNAAGTTGTTCATAGCAGCCGAGGATGCAGGAGTCAGGAGAATAGTGCATTTTTCTGTCGCCCATCCATCTAAGGCACCTGATTGGTCATACTTCAGAGGCAAGGTCGAGGTAGAGGAGTTACTGAAGTCATCGAACCTTTCCTATGCGATTCTCAGGCCCACGGTATTCTTCGGTGGAGAAAGAGANGTTTTGATCAACAACATGGCATGGCTAATTCGCCGCTTTCCAGTTTTTGGGATTTTTGGGAGGGGCAAATACCACATTCAGCCAGTTCATATCAGTGACGTTGCTAGGATTTCTGCAGATCAGGGTACTTCTAACGTGAATGCAGTCATTGATGTTGCAGGCCCTGAGAAATATGAGTATAGGGAGTATGTTAGACTAATTGCTAAATCACTTGGTGTAAAACGAATACTTCTACCAGTTCCTCCAATATTTGCATGGTTAGTGGGGTGTGCTATTGGGGTATNCCTTGATGACCGGGTGATTACAAGGGCCGAGATAAAAGGCCTAATGAGGGGACTCATGGCTACTGACGAACCACCCAATGGGGTAGTGAGTTTCGCTGAATGGGTATCTGAAAATGGCAGTAAATTAGGAGTTAGGTACCAGAACGATATGAAGGAGCGGAAATACCGGGATCCGTAGATGGATTAGCATTCCGAAACTCGTCTAAACCCGCTATATACAGTAATTCCCTGATTCCTTGCAAAACATCCGAGAGTTTGGCCATGCTCATTGGCAATATCGATAGCGAGGGTGCTTGGTGCNCCNATTGCTATCATAATTGGGAACCCTATTCGGATTGATTTTTGAACGAGTTCAAATGATGCCCGACCGGAAACAAACAGAATTCTTTCCATGGGGCAAGCGTCTTCTAACAAATATGAGCCAATGAGCTTGTCCAGGGCATTGTGTCTTCCTACATCCTCGAAGATTCGATCTAATTCTCCTTGTGAGTCGAAACTAGCACAAGCATGAGANCCACCAGTGCGAGAGAATATCTCCTGGCGAGTACGCATCTCGCCTAAACAACCCTCAATTATATCTATAGAAATTTCAGTATCTTCATCCAGTTCGGGCCCATGAATATGTGCAGAGTCACCAATAGTACTCCTGCCGCAAATTCCGCATGCTGAGGTAACCGTTCCTCTTCTGCAATGGAGATCGGGGTCAAATCTTGAATTCTCATTTAGTGAAACATGTGCGATGTCATTATCGACCTGCAATTCAACAATATCTCCTAATGAGTTGATTATCCCCTCCGAGTATAGGAATCCAACTACAAGTTTCTCATCATGTCCCTTTGTTCTCATAGTTACTCCCAATTCGAATCTCTCACCGTCAAATGTATTTACGGATATGGCAAGTGCCGACTCATCCGTTANCAAGTCGTCTTGTCGGACAATATTGCTTGCCGAAACTTTCACAACATCCCGCGATTCAATGCCATCCACGACTCATGGAGTGGTGTCTGATTGATATGTGTGATGTAATCACATAGGAACCGTTGAAATAGGGCTGTTTTTTCCGGATATTATGGGCATTCTCGGTGGTGAAGGTTTCTCTTTACCGGTCGTCACTGAAACAGAAGTGGTTCCCGTGGACATTGTGTTTACAGAGTCAGCGAAAATCGCACTTAGAGAAAGCATGGATGGAGACGAAGGTACTCACTCATTGGTTATCAGTGCCCAATCAGGCGGTTGTTCTGGATATCTTTACGATATGAAGATTGTACAAGTAGAATCTGAAGAGGGATTCCAGAGGCTAGATGTCGAGGGAATCAAAGTTCTAGTTCACAACAAGGACAGTTCCCTGTTATCCGGAATACAAGTCGATTTCAAAGACACCCTAATGGGCGGCGGCTTCCAAATCACAAATCCCAATGCTGACAGATCATGTGGTTGCGGGCAGTCCTTTGGCTGAGGTCGTATCTTGGCAGATAATCTGGCATCGATGCCTGAAATAGTTGAACGAGACTCTAGGGTTACTGTGATCTCGGGTAGCGATTCCATTGAGTTTCTTAATCGTTCATTATCGACTAACATATCCGATATTGCCCATCTCGAAAGGATTGAATCGGTGTTCTGCGACCAAAATGGGCGTATCATCGATATTGCAACATTATGCCGATTGGAAGATAAGATTTTGATGCTCAGCCAATCAAGAAATGACATTCGTCAGAGGATAATTTCCGGCGTTTCATGGTCTGAAGACGTCTCNATTGTTGATGCAGATAATGCGATTTCTCATTTTACAATGATTGGCGTGCATTGGAGGAGGGCACTACTTGGACTTGGACTTGATATTGACGAACTAGAGTCGGGAAAATGGGTGGAATTTGGAAATATGTTAGTTTCTTACTCAATTATTATGGGAGGGGACTCCGAACTACTTGATTTCGCAATCCCGAAAGGAGAGGTCGGCCCTGTACTGGGCTCATTGATTGACAACGGCTGTGCTGTAATCGAAAATGATAGATGGAATTTCACTCGTACAAATTTGGGCCTAGTCTGCCTAACTGATGCCCAAGGCAGAATACCATTTGACGTAAATCTCGGTAAATTAATTGACCTAAACAAGGGCTGTTACCCCGGGCAGGAGATTCATGCTAGAATGGAAAGNCGTGGNGGCATATCGAAGCAAATCGTACGTCTAATTAGTGAGAATCCTATTGATGTAGGCAGACATCGGGTCGAAGACATAGGAAGGATTGAAGTGGTATCATCTGCAAATTCAGGGCAATACTATGCAAGCTTTGCAATAGTTGACAATGCCGAAATTTCAAATTTTGAGGTTGAAATAGCGGGCATTGGTGCTCGTATCGAGCAAATCACCGTCCCTTGAAGGCGCTTTCGAAGTCCTCTCCTGACTCCACCCAGTCAGTCAGGGGCATTAGTGGGATTAACCGAAGTGCACCCTGATCTCTATTGAATAAGTAGACCATNGGGTTGAACACTTCAGACATCTGATTCTGGAATGTCCTTCTCACTGAGGCTCCCCTATTCCTGAAGAATACAATCTCGACAGTGATACCGATAATTGTTGCAGTATACAGAACGAGTAGCACGCTAACAGAAAATGCTACGGGGTCAATCAGAAGCTCGCCAGTACGAATCTTGGAGCCATACATTACTTGCCGCGATAGAAGGAATAGTAGGCCTACGCCAACCCATGGCCCTAGCTTGTCTTCGACAAAGGTGTCCATTGGGATAATCCTCCTATTTGTTGGATCTGCGAACGTAAGTGTGCTTTCTGTCGCTGCTCTGATTACAGAAATTGCTGAAACCAGGACTACGTAAACAGCCGCGCTGACAAGTAGAACCATGCCAGAACTCATTGGGGAGTAAGATACTATCAGGTAAGCAAACAATCCCAGAAATACTGTTGTTGGCATTCTGTGAATAGAGGCTAGAACCTTCTCCAGCCTTTTNGCTCCATCATCTAATCGGGGTATTCCAATTATCTCCCAACGTGTATATTTCTGAATTACTATCGCAACGAATGATAGTACTTTTCGATCAATTAGCACCCATTCAATTAACCTCAGAAAGGGCATCATTGGAATGGTAATTATNGCAGCGAAAACCCCAACTAGCGGCCAAAGAATCAAACTTGGAAAGAGCAAAAAGTGCTGAATTCGTAAACGATGCAGTAAATCTGACTCAATTCGTGCCTGCCTATCTGATGTGAGGTGGACTTTCCTAGCTTCAGCATCTAGTTCTGATCTATATCTTATCAAGGGCATCCCCGAGTCTAAAACTCGTCGGACCTTCTCCCTGTAGTGTTCTTGTTCAGGCTCGATTCCTACCCACCATCTCCATGCAAATGATACGGGCAGGGCAAAGAAAACCGGTGAAGCCAGAATCAACAAGGATGTAATCAGTGACTCGTAGTCTTCCACCACGTTTGTTCGATGGCGACTACGTCCAATAANGAAGCGGTCGAAAAAANCNCTCTCGACTANATTACTGGGNAGAAAGGAAATTTGCGTTTACTTCATCCCAATCAANAACATTCCACCACGAATTGACATAATCAGCCCTCGCAGGTCCGAATTTTTTGTAGTATGCATGCTCCCACACATCAATGCCGAGAATCGGTATTCCCTCGCCAGTCATTAGCGGGTTATCCTGATTAGCGGTAGAGCATATGCATAAACCCCCATTTGTAGAGCATAGCCATGCCCAACCACTACCAAATCTCGTCATTGCTGCTTTAGAAAATTCCTCCTTCATAGATNCAAACGATCCGAATGATTCGTCTATTGCGCGTGCAATATCTCCTTGTGGCGAGCCACCACCATTTGGTGACATTATCTTCCAGAATAGCGAGTGGTTCCAAAACCCTCCACCATTGTTTCTAACCGCTGCATTGTCGAAATGTTCGGTTATCAGCTCCTCAATGCTCAATTCGGCCATATCAGTGCCCTCAATCGCAGCATTGAGGTTAGCCGTGTACCCAGCATGGTGCTTCGAATGGTGTATCTCCATAGTCAAAGCATCCAAATGCGGCTCTAATTCATCATATCCATATCCCAATTCTGGTAGTTCAAAACTCATTGTTATCGCCTTCTGTANGGGGTTTCAAATATCAATTATGCTGATGNTACATCTCAAAATGTTGATGCGCGTCCTTGTTTCGAACATAAACGTGGGCAGGGTAGCGATTACCGACGGAATGGATGAAGCGGCCGTCGACTTACTTATCGAGGCGGGTCACGAAGTCGTTGCCAAGCATTACCCAGTAGATGAGCTCTTATCTGGAGTTTTGGGCGGCTTTGATGCAGTAGTAGTCCGAAGTGCTACAAAGATTACCTCAGAGGTAATAAAATGCTCTTCTACTACGGGCTCATCTCTAGGATTCATTGGTCGTGCGGGGGTGGGTGTTGACAATATCGACATCAAGTCTGCTACTGAAAGTGGCATATTGGTATGTAATACCCCCGCAGCATCTACTAGAAGTGTTGTAGAATTGACTATAGGTCATTTTCTTGCTTCAACTAGGGGGATAGCTAGAGCCGATCGCTCATTGAGAGAAGGAAAGTGGCTGAAGAAGGAACTCAAAGGAACAGAGATAGGGGGAAAGAGACTCGGCCTTGTCGGTAT
>PBOL01000036.1 GCA_002725315.1 Methanobacteriota archaeon
AGCCCTGCAGTCCTCGGAGTGGCAAATGAGGTCCCCGATGTCTGATGGTAACCATCTATGTCGTCATGGTTTGGCAGAACCTGTGTCCAATCCGCTGCTGCATCTGGGTAGGAACCACTCATCGTTTCTTTTTGGTCGTCATCTTCCTCAGCATAACCCGAAATGCCTATGCTCCACGGAGGGCCGGCCGTCGAGTCCTGAATTGCAGGTGACGGAGAATTGTCTGCTGCACCAGTGTGTATCTTCTTCTCCTGGACGACTGCAACTTTGGTCGCATCTTCTATTCCTGGGAATGGAAGTGACAGTATGGGCCCGAAACTAGTGGTGATGATATCAACAAGTGGCTGATTTGCGGCTGCTAGAACTGCAGCGTCACTGAAACCCTCAACAAAGAAAATCACCGCATTCGGATTAGCATTCAGTACTGAGCCGGTTACGGCGGTCCCGTGACCATCTTGCGGGTCATCAAGGATTGGGATGTCAGTGTTGTCGTCTGGGGTAGTCCCAATTATCCTAGTCCCCTTGAACCAAACTATATCGCCAGCCTCAATCTGATCCCAGCAGTCATCCTTGTCCGATTCATAGCGCTCCTGCCATGTTCCGTTAGTACTTATGTCACACACAATGTTCACTCCTAGTTGTTCAAGTAACCACGGCGGATAAGACTCGTTCATCACAAAGTGGTTGTGATATACGTTGATTCCAGTGTCTATGGGAGCAACAACGCTGAATGAACCAAACCCTTGGTCTTCTGAAACTAACTCAGAATCTTCACTGCTCTCTGCAGACAAGCAACCACTGAATGAGGCTAGAAAAACCAGGGATGTGACCAACGCTGGTATAACTCGCATATTTTTCCGGGTTTGTGGTCCGATTTCAGTCTTCGGAGGGATTGACCCCCTTCTCTAGGGAAAGAATCTCCGAACACACAGATAGCGCAATTTCCTCCGGTGAGTCAGCACCAATCTGGAGGCCTATTGGACATCTAACCGAATCTACAATCTTTTTTTCGATTCCAGCCCCAGTTGCCGATTTACTGAAAGCACTCCATTTGGATTTAGAGCCTATTGCGCCAATTCTTGGCCTCTTTGAGATCCCCCTCTTCTTTAGGATTTGAATAAGGAAATTTTCGTCAATTGCCCAATCGTGACCCAGCAACAGAATATCTGAGAATCTACCAAGTGTTATCTCATCTTCCTTGGAAAGGAACTCTTCAACACTGGTAGAATGCAATTCGGACGCATAGGGAAACCTTTCTTCGCTAGCATACTCACTTCGAACGTCGAAAACGCTGTGTGACCAACCCATTGTGTCACAGACAATTGCGATACACCGCCCTACGTGACCCCCTCCGAATATCAGAACGTGCGGCATCGATTCTAGGACCTCCATCGCAATTGTGACCTTTCCACCACATAGGCTGTCCAACACCGTCACTTCTTTTCTCTTCCCATCTTTGTGCAAAAGAAACTCCTCCACTCTTCCTCCCGATTTTCCAGAGCCATCTCTTCTGCCATTGAGCATTTTCCTAAGGCCTTCTTCTACTCTTAGCTCTAGTCCCGCCCCTCCTACAGTTCCGTATTTCTCCCCATCCGATGAAATTGCCATCCGGGCTCCAGGCTTGCCTGGAACACTGCCAGTGGCTTCGATCACCGAGGCCATAGCTACACTCTGACCTCTGTCAAGCATGTCGAGAACCCAAGTCAGGACGGCCTTCGTCACGGTATCGGGAGCCGCTACCGAGCCTTTGGGATTGCGCTTGCTGAAACCACGACCAAATTTGATATGACGAACTGTTCGGCACATACTCATGTCATCAGGAGTCAGTGCCGGCGGAATTCTAGAAATTCTCGTTATTTCGATGAGAGACGCCTTCCTCGCGGTGACAGTTTTCGTTGCTGCCATGGTATTGCTGTTCAGCTGGCTTCAGTACGTAACAGCAGGGCGTTTTGTTTCATGGATTCGTGATAACCAACGCTTCCAGCCGGCTATCGGAGCTTTGATGGGACTGACTCCCGGTTGTGGGGGGGCAATCATTGTGATGCCGATGTATGCACGAGGATATGTCACATATGGAACGGTAATTGCAACCCTGATTGCAACACTCGGAGACGCAGCATTCGTTCTGATTGGCGCGATATTCCAAGATTCAGCATTCCTTACTCCGGTGATTGCCGTCCACGCGACTTCATTCATAGTAGGTGTGGCATGGGGTTACGGTGTTGATCTACTGGAAGTCACACCTACAACCCCCTTGGGCAGTTTCGGGCCGAAGATTGGCTCTGGCGAACCACTGGGCGAAGAAGCGGCCAGAGAGATGGAGGGCAAGGGTTCTGTAATCGAGGACATGCCTAGAGAGGTGCCAGACGGGCTTGGGTACCGGATAATTCACCAGGGTTACAGAGTCTGGTGGGTAGTCACTGCAGTAGGCTTGTGTCTTGCTATCCTGCTGCTGGTATGGTATGCTCAAGATCCAGAATATGCTCCGGAGTTGGCCTGGAACCCCACAACTCGGGACGGCCTAGTGACCTGGGTCGGACTCATTGGAACTTCTTTGTCAATAATCCTGTATGTCTCCTCGAAGAACTTCTTTGGAGATGATACAGAGGCAACCATCGGAGACAAGTTGAATTCTCTCGATGAAACGCTGGTTCATGCAGCCTCAGAAACTGCATTCGTGACATTCTGGGTCCTGATTGCCTATCTTGCCTTTGAGCTTGGAATGATTGCATCCGGGATCAATGAGGAGGATCTCGCCGAGCATGGTGCTGGAGCAGGAGCTGTGATTGTTGCTGCAGCCGTTGGCCTGATTCCGGGCTGCGGACCGCAGATTATCGCCATCTCAGCCTATGTTGAGGGTGTAATCTCATTCCCGGCCTTGGTGTCCAACGCAATCTCCCAAGACGGGGATGCACTATTTCCTCTATTGGTCCGGCATAAGGTAGCATCAATATGGGCAACCATACACACAACTCTTCCAGCCATAATCGTAGGATTGGCCTTCTTTTGGGCGATGGGGGAGTATCCATCCCTTACAGGGAACCTACAGCCTTGAGCAGTTTTTCAACATCGCTCGGAGTATCAATGTTCAGATGTAGAAACGGGTCTGATACTTCCATACGGATTGGCTCGACCAGGTCTCTGAGTGGTTTGGATGGAGGAAAATCAAGAATTTTGAAAGCATCATGTTCGGAGAGAAGTAGTGGATGGCCCCCACGACCACCACTGGCAGGACAGGCCGTCGACTCCACAGCCAGCAGCGAAGTTAGAGTCGAATCTGAGAATCCCGGCCTGTCAACCGGCACAATTAGGAATTTTCTCCCAGGTGCCAAACCTACTCTCTTAATACCCAGTTGAACAGTTCCTGTCCTGCCTGAATTTGGATCAGGGTTGCAGATTACCTCGCATTCGACCGATTCACGAATATCTTCGAATAATTTCTCATTAGTCACAACTACTGGCTCAAGCCCCTGTCTTTGCAACCTGTTTACCAGCCAGCCGACAAGGGGCCCCTCTCCAGTTTCCAGTAGTGCCTTTTCTTCCCCTAACCTTGTGCTATATCCGGCAGCTAGGACAATGCATCCTATGTAGGTCACAAACTTGGGTGTGGGAAGGGGGTAATAGTGCTATAGAACGCCAATGTAAACCAAGTAGGCCATATATCCGATGTATACTGATATCATTCCCATGCCTATATTCCTACTGATTTCTCGCTTTGTTAACAGCATCCAGGCAATGAATCCGGATGTAGCCAATACAATCCAAATGTCCCTCTCAGCAAATTCCGATGCTATCAATAGGCCGGAACCCGGTGCGTAAATTGCTGCAGAACCTAGAATCCCTAGAATGTTCATAACATTCGAGCCTAGGACATTTCCAATTGCCACCCCTCCTTGGCCTCTTAGGCCCGCCACCAAAGTAACTGCAAGCTCGGGCAGGGAAGTCCCCAGAGCAACAACAGATAACCCAATTACATCTTCTGGGATATTGTACCTAGTTGCTATTCCGGTAGCCCCCTCAACAAGTAGAATCGCGCCCTGCCAGATCATTGCTCCGCCAATGATGCACGACGGAACAGCCAGAATTGCTCTGTCTGGGAGCCAAGAGTCAACCAGATCAATACTTTCTCCCGTTTTTCTAGCATCATTGTAGGCATACCAGTAGTAACCAATTAGCCCCGCCAACATTGCTAGTCCACCAAGAAGTGGTATTTCCCCATTCAAGACAAATGCTAGTAGCAATAAGGTCGCAGACATTACAGCTATCGAATCCCTGCCGATTCCTTTGTCGGGCTCCGAGCAAGAACCCAGCAAAGCCGCACTTCCTAGGACTAGCATTACGTTTGCCACATTTGAACCAAGTACGCTTCCGACCGCTATATCTTCGGCCCCCTGTTCCACCGCTTGCAATGCAACTGCCAGCTCTGGCAACGATGTCCCAACTGCTACCACTGTGAATCCTACTAGAAGGGGGGAAACCTGCAGCTTTCCTGAAATTCTAACAGCCCCTTGTACTAGCCCCTCCCCTCCAGCCATGAGGAAAATGAAACCGACCAAGACGTAGGCAACGTCTATAGATGCTCCATCCACATTTCCTTGCGATGTATATTTGTTGAAGACTCTTTGGTCAATAAATTGCTAATTATTGCATGCCATCTCCACGTGTCGGGCTACTAGAGATGCACTCGGAACAGTATGGTCCTCTAGAGTGGGCGAGAATGGAACAGGGGTATCTAGGGCGCCAATAACCACTGGCGGAGCCTCCAGACTCCAGAAAGCCTCTTCGATAATCCTGCTGCTGATGGTATGCCCTATTCCCCCAGTCCACTGCGCTTCCTGCAGAACCAACAGCTTCCCCGTTCTTTGAACTGAATCAATGCACGTTTCTGAATCCAAAGGAACAATCGTTCGAAGGTCTATGACCTCTACCTCTACGCCACTTTTAGAGGAAATTGATGCTGCTTCCAATGCAACGTGGACCATGGCACCCCATGTGACAATAGTCAGGTCCTTGCCACCTCTAACGACTCTAGCCTTTCCAATGGAACTGTTTCCTTTCTTCAGTTGTTCATGGACGGACCCCTCGTCAACTATTTGGTTAATTGAATCGCCCCAACCTGTTCTTCCGCCCCTAAGTCCGTATAATCCAATGTGCTCAAGGTAAATTACGGGATCAGGAAGGGCATGAGATTCAATCAATAGGTCATATGCATCTTGGGGGGTGCTTGGTGCAACAATTACCAACCCAGGATCATTTGCAAACCACGATTCAATCATGTTTGCATGAAAGGGGCCACTCCGTGTTTTTGCACCAAGTGGAATTCTAATCGTCAATGGGACTTCTGCTCCCCACCGCCATCTCAGTTGAGCCGCATTATTGACTATTGGATTCATAGCTAGTGCTGCAAAACCTCCGAATTGGATCTCCGCCAAGGGCTTCATTCCCCCCAATGCAGCTCCAGTGGCCGAATGAACGATTATTGATTCAGAAAGTGGCATGTCGAGTAACTTTTCCTGATGGCCCCTTGCCCTAAGTGGAAGGTTCATTCCAAAAGCCCCAGCAATTTCCATGTCTTCTCCCATGAATAGTATCTCATCTCCATAATTGTCAGCCAGTGCTGCCATTCCATTCTGTATCGCTTTGCTGTATGTCCATGATTTTGGAGAGTCTGAGAACTCAATCGATATCTCCCCCGGTGAAAGAGGCATGTCAGTCTTCTTCGATTCTCTGCCAATCCTCGAAAGTTGCTGTTCATGAGTGGGGGCGTCATGTAGGGAAGTAACTCCCTTTGTAACAGAATGCCCCTCAGGCCATTCCATTCCTTCTACCTGCGTCCTAGCCTCCATCACGAACCTCTCTTCTGAAATTTCCATTTCCAGTAACTCTTCTTCACCGCAACCAAGTTGTATCAGGAGCTCTCTATGATTTGGCAATGGATCTTTTTCTGCCCAGTAGGTCAGCAATCCCCTGTCAACATAACCAGGAGGATTTCCGCTAGATGCTCCCAGATAGAGGTCATCGTGATGATGTGCATGACCGCATCCGCGCATGGTTTCGACGTGAATTAAGGTGGCTCCTCCTCCGTCCAAAGCGAACTCTCTAGCGACTGCGGTCGAGCTGTAGAACATGGCCGGATCAGAGCCATCTATTGTCCATGAAGGAAGGCCCATTGCATGGCCTTTGTCACCAAATGTCTCTGCACCAGATTGCCCTGAAGCGACCGTGTCTAGAGCAATCTGATTGTTCTGAATCATATAGCAAATGGGCAATCCCCTTGCCCCTGCGAAATTCATCGCCTCCCAGAACTCCCCACTACTGCTGCAACCCTCCCCAACAGGTGCTAGGTGAAACCGGTCAACACCCAGTTTTTTCGCGGCCAGAGCCAATCCAGTTGTAGTGGCACTTGCAATTGGAAGGGGGGCTGTAGGGGGCAATATTCCCTTTTCCCAATTACCAATGTGTAAATCTCGACCTCCTCCTCCAGGATTGCCCCCGTCCATGTATGAATCAGACTTCCCCATCTGGGCTGACAATATTTCTATCGGAGTCTGCCCCATTGCTATTGCAAGCCCCACGTCACGAATCATAGGAGCAACGATGTCCCCCCTGCTCCTATCATCGTACGACAGATCGATGGCCCTTCGTAAGGAAGACGCGCAAGCAACTACTCCTTCTTGCCATGTAGATCTGAAACCCTTCCCTCCAAATGAGGTCCCATCAGGGGTGGGTAGCCCTGTAGAGAACAAATCCTTCAGTTGCTCATCCACAATTCTGGTCCTAGTCATCCATCTTTGCCAGTCTTTTCGTTGCTCTATCGAAATTGAAAAATTGTATGCCATCCTTCTGAGGCATAGTGCTAGGTCTACCAGGAGCCTAACCCCTCTCCTCTCGAGGTATAATTCTCCCTTTCTCATAGGGATAATTTCTCCTTGAGCCAATTGGGCAAATTTTGGTCCAAGCAGCCTTTCAGAAAGCCGATTCTCTACCGCTTCCAATACTCTTCTAGAATATTGGTGGAATTCTTCACCATCTACTGTTCTAGCACCATCATCAACTGATTCCCAACACTCGGAGACTAATCCAAGATGTCCATCATGCCGTTCTGCAATAAAACACATCAGCTTCTCTCTAGCCGAATCCAAGTCGATGTTTACCGGAAAATCCAGTGCATCGGCCGGCCACCAACCCTCGCCCCATATTGTTGGAAGGTCAGCAGGAGTATCATTTTCCAAAGAACCTGTGTATTGAGTCTCAGACCCATATATCCTAATTCCAGAATCCAAATTTCGCCTATCAGCCTCTTTTTCCAAGTCTTCAGGTCTTAACGATAGCGACCTCTCCCAAATCTCAACTTTCCTGGCTCTACCCTTTCCGCTTTCTGAGCGTTCTATTGTCACCCTTGCCCTTTCTCCGCACTTCGCGCACCTCCTGTCCAGCTTTGTGGAATCTCTTGATCTCGTTTTCCAAGTCTGGTGGTGTTTGCATTCTGGGCACTTCCAAATCCCATGCCGTCCTCTTACCATAGTCTTTGGATGACTAATTAGTACAACAATTATTCGGTATACTGAGGAACATTATACCGTAATAGTGTAAAATTATTGAAAAATCTAACTCAAATGAGTGTTTTTTACCATATTTACCACAATTAAATAACAATCTAGTCGGATTTTTACCACAATTAATACTTAATTACTGACGAATCTACCGTGTCCGACCATTCGTGAATACCCCCCGTCAGGTTGTACACTGTTCCCGGGTGCCACCCCGACTCAACAAGAAAACGAGCAACAGCTGACGATCTACCACCGGTCCTGCAATAAATTACAACTTCATCATTTGGGATCTCTTCAATTCTTGATGGGACTTCTAAATGGCTTATTCGCAAATCTGTACCTTCCAAATTCACAATTTCTTCTTCTTCTGGCCTTCGTACATCCAGGAGGAATGGGCTCCACCCTTCATTAGTCCGTTTTACGAATTCTAGCGGTGAAATTTCAGAAAAGCTCCCTTTTTCGGATAAGTCAGCCACACTGGCTCTTTTTCTGGAATCATCTGCATTGAAGGATAGGGTACGCATTTCCATGTTAATTGCATCAATTGTGAGCAACTTTCCAGCGAGTATCTCACCAATACCCAGAATGATCTTTATCGCTTCAGTTGCCTGTATGGTTCCTACAATTCCCGGAAGAACTCCAAGAACTCCCGCTTCAGCACAATTGGGTGCGAGCTCTGGAGGGGGCGGTTCTGGAAACAGATCCCTATAGTTTGGGCCATTTCTATAATTGAATGACGAAACCTGACCGTCAAACCTGTGGATGCTTCCAAACACCCATGGCTTGCCTAGTGCCTCGCAAGCGTCTCCGATCAGGTATCTGGTTTCGAAATTGTCTGTCCCATCGACAACTACGTCGAATTCACGGATTATATCGATCGCGTTATCACTAGTCAGACGCTGATTTATCCCCATTACTTCGACGTCAGGATTCAGCCCAGCAACCCTCTTTGCCGCCGAATCAACCTTTGCCTCTCCCACCGCTCCATTAGAGTGGATTACTTGCCTTTGAAGGTTGGAGATGCTGACTTTGTCGAAATCAACAATTCCGAGGCGACCAACTCCTGCTGCAGCTAAGTATAGGATAGCAGGAGAACCAAGCCCCCCAGCTCCAACTACTAGAATTGACGATTCTAGAAGGGCCAGTTGCCCTTCTTCACCAATATTTGGCAATGTAAGATGCCTTGCGTACCTTTCGTTCTGCTCAGGACTGAGTTCCTTAGCCATGTTTGCTCCAGTAGGGGTATGGGAAATGGGTTATTCGGTCAATTTGGACCTCAATGCTGATCTTCCAGCCATCTTTCTGCGTCAATTGCTGCTTGGCAACCCATGCCCGCTGCTGTGATTGCTTGGCGATATCTCTTGTCAACAACGTCACCAGCTGCAAAAACTCCAGGTACACTAGCCATGGTATTGCTGCTGTGGATAATGTACCCCTCTTCGTCAGTTTCCAATTGGCCTTCTAAAAAGTCTGTAATTGGCTTGTGCCCTATAGCAATGAATGCCCCGGAGCAACTGATTTCCTCCACCGAACCATCTCTTGGGTCCTCCAATATCGCTCCAGTGAGCCCATCTTGGTTTGCTAGCCACTTCTTCACTTGCCTGAATGTCAAGATGTCTATTTTCGGATGTTTAGATGCCCTTTCGTACATCACTTTGGAAGCCCTGAAGACATCTCGACGATGAATGATGGTGACCTTGCTTGCAAACCTAGTCAGAAATGTCGCTTCCTCCATTGCCGAGTCCCCCCCGCCAATGACAATTATCTCCTCATCTCTGAAAAATGCCCCATCACAGGTCGCGCACGTGGAAATTCCCCTTCCTTTCTGCTCATCCTCGCCCTCAGCGCCAAGCCAGATTGCCTCAGCCCCCGTGCAAATAATCAGACTGTCTGCCCTGAACTCATCACCTTCGACCCAAACCCGAAAGGGCCTTTCCGAGAGATCCACTCTCTCTACATTCTTGTCTTGAACTTCCAATCCGAATCTCTCGGCTTGCTCCCTCATGTGGATCATCATTGCCGGACCTTCAACACCTTGGGGGTATCCCGGGAAGTTTTCTACATCTGATGTAAGCATAAGTTGCCCTCCTGACATGTACCCAGCGAACATCAATGGTTCCAGCAATGCCCTAGCTGCATAAAGGCCCGCAGTATATCCAGCGGGACCAGATCCAACGATGATTACGCTTCTGACATCCTCGCCCATAGTGTGTCGAGGTGCAAGGCATCTCTTCAATCTTGAGAGTGAGAACTTGCGAAGGTTGACAATATTTTTTCTGGGATAAGTGTAATATACACTCCTCGAAAGTGCTAACTCATGCCCAAATTCATGTATTCGGGAAGTTACACTGCTGAAGGCGCTGCTGGTATCCTCAAGGAAGGGGGATCCGCCCGCAGGGATGAGGCCGCGAGGATCGCTGAGTCTTTCGGGGGAAAATTGGAAGCATACTACTGGTGCTACGGTCAAACAGATTTCGTGTGCATAATGGATGTTCCTGACAACGTTAAGATCACTAAATTCTCATTGGCCGTTGGTGCTTCTGGAGTTTTCAACGGAAAGCTGACCCCATTGATTACCGTAGAAGAGATGGATGAGATTACTGAAGCAGATATTGGAGACTTCCGTCTTCCAGGCCAATAGGGGCCTACTCTGACATTGCTGCAACAGCACCCACGGCTGCACGTGCATGAGGCTCTAATCTTGGCCCTATGTGCTCCGGCTTCGCTCCAGGACCGATGATCCCCAGTCCTATCGGTTTGTTGTGCTTAATTTGCAACTCAATCACTGCACCAGTTACGGATTGGCCCATAACTAACCCATGATCGGTCTCTCCTCTCTCAATGATCCCCAATACAACTGCACCATGTATCTCTTCTTCCTGCAGCATCCTATCCAATGCTAACGGTGCTTCCATTGATCCGGGAACCCATGACACGTCCACAACCTCCCAGTTCTTTGAAGCAGCCTCGTCTTTGGCGAACTCCAGCATTTCTTCTACTTCTTCTCGGTGAAATGAACCGCAAACTATTCCCAAGTTCATGGATGCCCCCCTCCTCCCCGCATCATCGTTTCTACTATCGCCTGAGTACGTGCATCGATCTCAATATTGACCATGCTCCCCACCCCCTTGTTTCCAATAGTTGTCACCCTTAGTGTCTCTGGGATAATATGCAAGGAAAAATCCTCATTTGTCACTTCACCAACTGTTAGGGACATTCCATCGATGGCGATGAAACCCTTCTCCATTACGAAGGGACGTACAAGTTCCAAGTTCTCAATTAGAATGTGCAAATTACCCTCTCGCTCCACTCTTTCAGTAATTCTGGCCTTCGCCATGATATGCCCGGAAATCATATGCCCTCCGAGCTCATCTCCAAACTTCAGAGAACGCTCAATATTCACATAACTCCCTTCTTCTATTTGCCCAAGCGTTGTTCTTTCCAGAGTTTCGTCAATTGCCTCGAACATTGCCTCATTTTCATTGATATGAGCTACGGTCATGCACACTCCATCAATAGAAACGCTAGCCCCAATTTCTAGTCCCTCAGAAAATCCACCCAAGTCGATGTTGATTTTACGCACCCCTCCTTCCTCTTCAATCGCCAATACTCGGGCAGTACCGGCTACAATGCCTGTGAACATGCTAGTCCTCCTCGTAAGGCCCACCCTCATTTCCGGGCCACAGATCAAGTATCCTGGCAATGATCTTCCTTGTTCCATCGAGATCGTCCGATAGCCCTTCGACCCTAGTCACGCGGACTTTACCGAAACCATGCTTCTCTAATCCCTCCCTGATGGAATCTATGGAATGCTTTTGGTCGTAACCAAGAGCAATAATATCGGGTTCTACAGTCTTCAAAATATCGAAAATTGGGACCCCCGGAGGATTGCCAATAATCGCTTCATCTACTGGTTTTAGGCCTTCAACCATCCTTCGTCTGAGCTCTTGCCCGGTTACTGGCTCATGCTTCTGCATCCTCACAGTCTCATCGTGAGCAATCACAACTACCAGTTCATCGCCCAATGATTTGGCCTGCTCGACGTAATGAAGATGGCCGGCGTGTAGTAGGTCGAAGATTCCGACAGCCATTACACGAACCATGTTATTGAACTCCCAAGCCAAACCCCTCTAATCTTTTTCATCCATGGCTGCAGAAATTTCCTCTCCAGTAATCATCGGAACTCCATGCTCGTAAGCATATCTCATTGCATCATCAACAGATAGTGCACCGTCCCCTTCTGGTTCAAGCATCTCTGCTCCGATCGTGCAAGGTACTAGTCCCGCCAATCTTGCAATTGCAACAGCAAGCTCAGTATGTCCCTGCCTATTCGAAAGGCCCCCTGGCGACTCTCTACACACGGGGATGTGCCCGGGCGTTCGGAATTCAGAACCCAGTGCTGCAATAGCCTCCTCAGGAGACATATCACTTTCGAAGACCTCCATCACGAGTTCTCCGAATCTTCTAGTGGTTAGAGACCGGTCCCTATCGGTAATTCCGGTATAGGTTTCTCTGTGATTCAATGATAGGGTAAATGCAGATCTATTGTCATACTGAAGGTCATTGGTTATCAAATGGCCAAGAACCGGGTATCCTTCCAGCAAAGATGGATGGGTGTGGATATCTTGAAGCCAAGGAAGTCCGAATATCTCTCCGACCTCATTTCCAATTGCAAGAAAAAGTAGGCCACCGCAGTCATTGCGTAGTCTGCGCATAACTTCTGGAGATGCTGCAGAGGCAGGCCAAAGTAGATCAGTCTCTTTTTCTCTGAAAGCTGAGTCGAATATCATTACTGGTTCCCCTCTTGAGAAAGCGTCAACTGCGGCCTCCACGCTCGGGTCCATGACGTCCGGAGGGGTTACAAGTACCCGTTATTTTCGGTCCCAGTAACAATGATGACTCTGGTGAGCATGGCGTGTCCATGACAGAATGGAGGGGAGCATCGGCGCCAGTGAGAGTTGATCTGGCAGGTGGATGGACCGATGTTGGCCCATATCCAAGCGATTTTGGCGGTGAAGTAGTCAACTTCGCCATTAACAAGAGGGTCAGAGCAACAATTGCCCGAGGCAAAGCACCCGAAGATTACGATTTGTCATTTGAAACTCCACGAGGGTCTGGATTAGGAACCAGTAGTGCAATGAACGTAGCAATCTCAGGACTTCTCTCGGATCCAGGTTCAGTTGAAAACATAGAAGAAATCGCGGAGATGGCCTTTGATTTGGAATCAAGAGAGGGGATGATTTGCGGAAGGCAAGATCACTGGGCATCTGCCAGAGGTGGCTTCAATCACCTTCTATTCATAGGTGACTCAGTCGAAATCATACCTTTCGAGCCAACCAGATCAGCGAAGATGTGGCTACGCAAGCACCTTCTAATTGCATATTCGGGGGAGAGTCGAAATTCCGGGGAAATGCAGGAAAAGGTATGGGCGCGGTATTCTCAAGGTGACCAATCGGTGATTGAGGGACTTCACAAAATTAGGTCTTCAGCAAGGTCAATGGCAAATGGCCTACAGCAAGATCGGAGGGACATGGTTGTGGGATCTCTAAGGGAAGTTTGCGAAGGAGTGGACCTGATTGACGACTCTATTCACGGTCCCTTCAGAAGTGTGATTGAACCGCTATTGGCCAAGGGATCAGTAGCTGCATGGAAGGCCCTAGGCGCAGGAGGGGGGGGCTGTGCGGGAATTCTCTGCACTCCCGGTTCGAGGGAAGAGGTTCATTCCTCCGTCGAGGTTGCTGGTTGGGATGTCATTGAATGGGATTACGAGGAGACTGGACTAGAGCTTTCAGGCGAATAGCATAGTCCTAATGCTCAAACATGACCTATGGCCCGAAGGGCCATGAGCGGACGCAGGGGAACCATTGCTTCTCTGATTATTCTGGCTCTTTTTGCTCCCCTTGCCTCTTCTTCCATAGTGATGGAGGAGAATGATAGGGGGGGATTCGATGCCGATGGGGATTGGCGGCCAAGTGTTGAGCTCGAGATTCATTCGAAGTGGTGGCTTCATTGGAGCAGGGACAAGGACGCAAACTCCATTGATGACAGGCTAGAGTGGCTAATCGAACAGCCAGAAGAGATCCAGCGAGATTGGTGGCGGAGGGCCTCAGATGGCAATGCTCGGATTTTTGTGAACTACGATCATCATCCATCAGATGCAGATGTCGGTGCCTTGGAATCATTGGGTGTCGAAGTCACATTCCGATTCAGGTATCTTGACACTCTGTCCGCTACAGCTCCCATTGAATCAATTCTGGATCCGGGAGGAATAAGGGCACTACCCGGAGTCGTTATGATCGAAGATCTAGGCCTCGCCGAGACAAATATGCATGAAGCAGTTCCTAACATGGGAGTTGACTCGGTTTGGCAGGACTTCGGATTTGATGGAACCGGTTCGGTAATTGCAGTGCTGGACACGGGCATCAGGGGCGATCATGAGGGCCTCAATGATATGGACGATGATCCATTGACATGCATCGACGACCTACCTGATCCGGACCCTTTTGACCCTGATCCAGATCCAATCCCATCCGATTGTGATCCCAAGATTATCGCCTTCTATGATGCCGTATTCACGGACGAGGAACAGGATCCATCGACTTCCTATGACTCGGGAACCCACGGTACTCACGTAGCCGGAATTGCCGCAGGAACTGGAGGTGGCCAGACAGATCCAGAAACCGGACTCCGATATGTAGGTGCAGCACCAGGGGCCTACTTGATCAACATCTTGGGCTGCTGTGATGGCGATATAGAAGACGTGATGCAAGGCGCTCAATGGGCCATAGATAACAAGGAAAAGTACGGAATTGACATCGTAACCTCTTCCCTGGGCGAACAGCAGTTAGAATTGCATGTGGACAACGACGGAAACTCTGCTTGGAGCCGACAGATGGACATGGTTGTCGAAGCTGGAATCATCACTACTCTATCTGCCGGGAACGAATTCGGGGGATTGACGGTCGCCGGTTGCAACACTATTGACAGCCCTGGAGATGCCAGGTTGCCAGTTACTGTGGCTAGTTTGGACAAGGATCTTGGTTTGGCAATCTACAGTAGCAGGGGATACACATCCGACCTCAGAGTGAAGCCAGATGTCGCAACTATTGGGTCAAACATCATGGCACCAGATGCGGCAACTCAGGATGGCTACACGGGCAAGTCTGGAACAAGCATGGCTACACCTCTAATGGCCGGTATTGCAGCCTTGATGGTTGAAGCAAACCCTGACATTTCACCTTCTGAGTTCAAAGACATAATCGGTGCACACTCAATTGAGCGAGAAATCCAACTTCTTGATGATCCAGGTTTCAATGACTGCAGCATTCTAGAGTCCAGGCCTGACAATGAATTTGGGTATGGTCAGGCCGATCCATCCGCGTTCGTAGAGGCCGCGGGAAGCATTGACAGAACTCTCAATGTAACCATGGACATTGAGACAATGGAGGAAATCGGCAACGAGAGCTACATCTACGGCTCCTCTTCGGGAGGCAAACCAAGCTCCCCAGGGGTCGTGGAGGTAAGAGTCGGCGGGGGGAACTGGACGGAGGCATTCGATGACTCTCCACTCAAAGACTGGTCTTCATGGAGCATCAAACTGGATCCCCATATAGAATCCGGAAACTCGACAATTTTCGCAAGACTTGTGGTCGACGAGGATCACATTTCACCAGTAGACGCCAGACGCGTCATACTTCTCGATCTTCCAGCAGAATCAGGTGGCTCATCTGGTTCAAGCAGCTCGAATATCCTAATCATTGGAGTCACAATAATGCTGGCCGCATTGTTGGGGTTCGTGCTGTACAATAGGGAGAAACTCATTGACGAGTGGTTCGAGGGCGAGAGCCTTACCGAGAACAGGCTTCGAAGGATGGTTTCCCTTTGTGTGCTATACTTCGCCCAGGGACTCCCATGGGGTTTCGCTTCCGTCGCCTTCGCCGCCTACCTAGCCGACAATGGGCTCACGCCCCAGGAAATAGCCGCTCTTTTCGCGACCATCGCACTTCCCTGGACCTTCAAGTGGATTTGGGGGCCAGTGATTGACACCGTAAACTTGCCACAGTTCGGGTCCCGGCGCCTTTGGATAATCTTCGCACAGTTTGGAATGGCAGTTTCCATAGGGACACTTCTGCTTATTCCCGACTTGAAGAACCAACTAGACACGGTCATCAAACTACTGTTCATCCACAACATCTTCGCGTCATTACAGGACGTGAGCACGGATGCCCTAGCTGTAGACGTCCTCCGTGATGACGAGGTCTCGAAGGCTAATGGGTACATGTTCGCCTCAAAGAGGGCTGGCATGATTATTGGGGGGGCCATACTTGGAGGGTTCGCCACCAAGATAGGAATCCGGGGGATGCTCACGATCCAGCTGCCTCTGCTGCTGTTGATCATGCTTCTTCCGCTATTCCTCTACGAGAAGCCGGGCACGCGACTCTTCCCCTGGTCTTCCCCCTCCAAGAGCAGGTCTGACGGCACCAACTCTTCCGAACAGTTGGTGACTTCGGACTTCGTAGATGAGAATCTATACTGGGAGGATCCCGAGGAATCAAGGTGGTGGGCAGCAAGAGCCGTGGGCAGGTCGACATTCAACCAGACGATATCGGTGGCAAGTTTGATCACAATGGCCTCAATGGCAATTTTCGTCCTTGGCCTACTGTATGCCATTCTGTCTGTAGATCTTGAGGTCGAGGGGTACCAAATCGCGAAGGATATCGCTTTCGTTGGGTTTGCCCTGGCATTTGCAACCTCGTTGCTCAATAGGGCCTTCCCTGGTCTATTAGGTGCCGCGCCCAACCCCTTCTACTTACTTCCATTCGGAGCAAGAAGGACACTTGCCCAAACCACATTCAACCTCACCAAGGCATTCTCTCTAAGATCTTCATTCCTGCTCATATTCCTATGTCTCCTCTCCGAACTCTACCTCTTCGTCGACCCCATCGTCCTTGACATCTTCATCAACAGGGCAGGTTGGGAGCAAGAGAAGTACAACGTAATTGTCGGGGGCATCGTCATCTTTGCCACGATGATTGGTCAAATTTCAGGGGGTATGCTTGGCGACAGGTTCGGGGTGAGGAGGGTCGCTATGGTCGGTTTCACATGCCTCGCTTTGGCGAATGCAATGCTTGCTGTACTGCAGCCATATTGGACCAATACAATAGTCATGACGACTTACCTGATAATACGTGGACTGATCAACGGTGTTGCTTGGATTTGCATTATCGCAGTAGCGATGAAGATGACTTGGAGCAAGGTAGGTGGGACCCAATTCACTGCATACATGTCAATGTTCAATCTTTCAGCTGTTATGGCTTACACATTCACAGCTACGATGTTGGATCTTTTCAATGGCAGCTACACTACAGCAATCTACGCTGGGGCAGCCCTGACTATGATCACTGTTGTGTTCCTTGTTTTCATTGACCCTGATGAATGCAACAGGGTGCTGGAGGAAAATACAGAAGAGGACGATGATGCCATCGATGCTGATTTGGGAGAGTCGGCTTTCTGGAAAGATGAGGGAGGGGTAGAGCCCGTTGCAACTTCTTGAAATCATTCGAGACGTAGAAACAGACTTCCTGGTCTTCACTCAAACAATCTGCCCCTACTGCACTAGGGCATTCAGGACTCTCGACTCCAAGGGTCTGACATACACTGAAGTGAACCTAGATCAATTTGAAGGCCTTAGGAAAGAGGTTGTGAACGAGACAGGACACCGAACCGTCCCCGTAGTTTTTGATATGCGAGGCGAAGAACCCTACTTCGTTGGCGGCTCAGACCACCTTATCGAATACTTCTAGAGGCTCCATGACTGGGTGATTCCGCCAGCCACCTTTACTCTCAGGAATGTGGATCCTCCGGTGAATGATGCAGTTAGCGTGTACTCCCCAGACGGATAGGGGATGGTCCCCAGTGTCCCCATCTCGCTCGAGCCCGGCCCCCAAATCCTCTCTAGTGCGGAGACAGAAAGATGGTCTCTCAGAGTTAGAGTGATTGTTGAACCCGAACCGCACTCTGCGTCAATGAAGTAGATCATCTCGTCCCACTCGCCATCGCTTGGATGGTCACTAACTAGGAAACTGTCTCTGAATTCGAAGTCATTCCCAGTATCCTCCCAAGTGTTTCCGAAAAGGTCCCCTCCTCTGACAAAGTAGACGTCGCCGGTATGGCCTTGGCCTCTATCGGAGAGCATCATCCTCAATTGCTCTGTACCGGTTGAGTCCTTCCAGATGAATGAGGAGAAGAAACCCACTTCGGAGTCGAAAACGTAGTCTAGCCGCGAATCGTCAACGGATGTCGCTGCGATTATAGATGAGCTCCCAGACACGTCAATTACTGAAGCAGACCACTCTATTGCGAACAGTGTGAAGGTCCACGAATCCCCCTCTTCCATCGGGAAGGAAAGCACAGGTTGAGACTCACCATTCTCGAATGCGCTCAGGCCTTCGTGGGTTATCCTCCCTAGGAACGGATTATGGTTCAGCACCGCGTGCCTTCTAGCTTCGGTTAGACTTGAGATCGCCAGCATATATGCCGTCCCGTCCTCCTCGCTTGTACTAGCTACGACCAACTTCGCCGTGTCATCGCTGTAGTCAGGGGTGGAGAAAGTGTATAGCCACCAGTCTCCCAATTCCCAGCTGGGAACCTCAATAGATCCAGAAGAACTGCTGCTTCCTCCGTTCTCGGTTAAACCTGAGCATCCAGACATTGCCGATGCAAGTATCAGAATCCCCAAAGCCAACGCTCGGCTTTCACCCATGGCTCTCGCACGCATGGGCCAATGATGAGTGTGACGATTTACTGCACACTCAGAAAAGCCCACTCGAGGCGCCAACAACAGCCACTATTGACATCAGTTTGATTAGTATGTTTAGCGATGGTCCACTGGTGTCCTTGAAGGGGTCCCCAATTGTGTCTCCTATGACTGCAGCATCGTGAGACGAGTCTCCCTTTTCGGCCCCGTCTATGTGACCTTGCTCTATTGCCTTCTTGGCGTTGTCCCATGCTCCTCCCGCATTGGCCATGAATAGTGCCATCAGGACTCCAGAAACGAGGGAGCCCGCCAGGAGCCCACCTAGTGCTTCTGCTCCAATGGCCATCCCGACGATTATGGGGGCAGAAACGGCCACGACTCCTGGAAGGATCATCTCCCTAAGGGCGGCCTGAGTGGATATTTCCACGCATCTCTGACTGTCTGGCTTGACACCAGCACGCCCCTCTAGAAGGCCATCAATCTCAGCGAACTGTCGACGAATCTCTACGACCATGTCGTTCGCAGCCTTTCCTACTGATGTCATTGTCATGGCAGCGACAACGAAAGGTAGCGAACCTCCGATTAGCAACCCGATTACTACCTCTGGCTCAGTGAGGGCCAGGTCCTCTGGTTGAAGGCCAGCGGCAGTGCCGAACGCGGCGAACAATGCTAGTGCTGTAAGAGCGGCGCTACCGATTGCGAATCCTTTGCCTATGGCAGCAGTGGTGTTTCCTATCGAATCTAGGCTGTCCGTAATCTCCCTAACTTCTGAACCAAGCTCACTCATCTCAGCAATCCCTCCGGCGTTATCTGCAACTGGCCCGTAAGCATCAACGGTCATCGTTACGCCTACTGTGGCTAGCATCCCCATAGCNGCCATTGCAATCCCATANAGTCCATGCTCAGCCGAGGCTCCCGTGGTCTCCATCATTGCCCAATTNGCCGAGTAAATTCCCCCNGCGATCAATAGAATGGGGAAGAATGTCGACATCATTCCAACTGATAGNCCTGCAATAGCATTCGTTGCGGGACCCGTCTTTGACATCTCCCCAATATGTGGAATCGCCTTGACTTTGAAGCCGAACACGTCTTCTATTCCCGTGTAGTACTCGGTGACTAGCCCGATAAGAATCCCGACCATTGAACCCGCAATTACTGCCATCATTGGCTCTGTCCCAGTTTCTAGGCCAAAGTAGTCAATTCCAAACCAGCCACCAGCCCAGAAGAGTCCAGCGCTGATGAATGTGGTATTCCTAAGTGCAGCAGCGGGATCGCCTCCTTTCAGTACTTTCATACTGAAAACTCCAACGATAGATGCTGCGTAGCCCACGAGGCCAAGCATAATCGGGAGGGTGACATAGTCCGACCCCATATCAGCTGAGGCCTGAGCAATTACCATTGCAGCGATAATTGAACCCACGAAAGACTCGAAGATATCTGCCCCCATTCCTGCAACGTCACCNACGTTGTCACCNACGTTGTCCGCAATAACACCGGGATTTCTAGGGTCATCTTCCGGGATGCCTGCCTCTACCTTTCCAACTAGGTCGGCACCGACGTCAGCTGCTTTGGTGTAGATTCCTCCGCCTACTCTAGCGAATAGAGCAATTGAGGATGCCCCCATCCCGAAACCAGCAATGTTCTGGACCTCCTCTCCAGTACCTAGCCAATAGGCCATCAATGAGATCCCCAGGAGTCCTAGGCCCCCGACAGACAGTCCCATCACGGCCCCGCCATTGAAGGAAACTTCCAGCGCTGCGGGCTGCCCTCCATTGGATGCAGCCATCGCGGTTCTTCCATTGGCGCTTGTTGCAGACCTCATTCCCGAATACCCTGCAGCAACACTGCAAATCGCTCCGGCTAGGAAGGCGGCCGGAGTTTCATACTCGAAGTCATTGACGTAGTACAGAAGCCCTGCAACTACTGCAATGAAAATGCTGAGATATCTGTATTCAGCATTCAGGAAAGCCAGTGCTCCAGCCTGAATCTGACCTGTAATATCAGCTACCGTTTCGTTCTCAATCTCAATCTTCTGCACTTGGCTGTAGAGGTACATTGCAATAGCCAGACCGACTACTGCCATCCCCATTCCTATTTCTGGTATGTTCTCAATCATACTCTCACCTGTCGAACCGCCGACCTAGGTCGNATATTTAATCCAAATCCACTGTCCATCCGGTGACGATGCATTAGGGTTGATTTCTGATGACCACAGCAGCAAAGGAGCCCAGTATCCCAGCTCCGTCATGTTCCCTTCTGAATGACTCCAACTCATCCTCGGTGATATGGCCCCATTCGAATGCCCTTTCCACCCTGGCCTTGGCTGCCTCGGGATGGAATTGCACCCCCCATGCTGGCAGGGGTTCACCAGACTCATCTAGGACCCTCACGGCTGTTACGCTGTTGTGCACCGTTGAGCCAAGGAGATCGCAACAATCCGGTACAGACATAACATGATCCTGATGGGTGAATAGAACAGCCGGAGAATTCCCGGAGCCGCTTCTTCTCGATGAGAAGATTTCGTCCTTGTCTCCTTCTTCCGTCAGTTCCAAGTCCCAAACTCCATTTGACAGGGAATCAGCCCTCTCGACACTCGCCCCTAGGGCCTTACAGAGTAGCTGGTGACCGAAGCATATCCCCATTGTAGGGATCCCCATCTTTGCGGAGCATCTGAGAATTGACGCTCCACCATCCATCCATTCTTCCCACATTGAGACATTCCTTCGTGAACCACTGCAAATCACTGCGTTCGGGCTCAAAGTTTCTAGCCATTCTGAAGTGAGNNCGTCATCTCCATGGAGGGGCATNGCAATTCTCTTGAATTTCACTTCGTTACAAGAAATCTCNATGCTAATTTCATCCCAGAATGGAAAGTCATNATCCCAATGTGGGACATCAGCCTCAGAAATTTCCACAANCCCCTCTTTCTGTGCCTTGTCTCCTATCTCGGATGACTGCATCTGAGGTGTTAGAAGCAGGACCTCAACGCTTCCGAACTCGGCAATTGGTGCCAAAATCTCCTGATTCCCACCATGGCCGAACTCCGATCTCTCAACCAACAAGTCCAATATTACAACTCGAATATCTGCATTCACGACCCNCCGAGGAGGCAATTGTTTGAAAGACCCCCGCCCGACCAGACACCAGAGCAACTATGGTAGACAAGCAGTTAATCTTGGATTCAGTAGGTCCGGTACAGGCCGTCTTAGATGCCCATGACGGCGTAGTGAACGTTGTCGATACGACTGATGGCGTAATCATGATCTCGCTGGAGGGTGGCTGCACCGGGTGCAGCGCGACACCTATGACTGCAATGCAAATATACTACTCTCTGATGAAATTGGAAGAGGTCNACGACGTAGTTTTCGTAAACGGTGAACTACCTGCCTACATGCGCTCGTTCATCGATAACAAGTTGAATGGCTAATTCAGCCCTCTTCCTTCTTGCTCTTCATAATATTGTGAGGATTGACCTCTCCTTGAACATCCGTCCCCTTGATGTTCATCATAGATGCCAATGCCACAACTACTGCAACTACTGCAAACGGCCTTGCTACATTCCTAGATCCCCATAGCTCCCCTCCCGAGTTATGTAGGGCAAATAGCATAACTGCTGAAATCAGGCACATCGATGCAATCAGCCTTTGTGCAAGGATTTCACTCCTCCTTGTCCTAGACAGCGAACCTATGGACATCCAGAGTATGGTCGCTAGCCCACAAAGTCCCAGTGAGCCGGACTCAAGCAATTCGAGGTAGTCCACGACTAATCCAGCAGGTAACAGTTTGAGTATGTTCTGCCAATCAACAACCCAATAAATCTCTAATGATGCAGGGGNCCATGGGCATTTCCCCAAGGTCCCGTTGGTCAAACCGGGATGACAGCTCGTTCAGGGATAATCCCGAGCAGGAAAATTGGAGCCCCTCAATTCACAAATGGAGGTCAGTGAAAGCAGGCTCAGGAGCCCCAATGCTNTTGATCGGACAAGCAATCGGAATCGCCTCTTTGGCAATGCTCCATTCCGGCGTAAAATCAGCCCAAGACTTGGGAGTTTCAGAGGGATTCAACTGGGGCTCGGGGAGTCCTGCATTTCTGGTCATGGCCTTATTTTCTACCATTTCTGCATTTATTCTTTTCAGAGTCTCAAGGTCTAGAAGAGCCACAAGGGGGCGAAAGAGGATGGCAAAATTGTCTCTTCTTACCATGATCATTCTCTTTGTGAAAATTATTTACTTTTGATGTCACTAGCAACGCAATTCACTTGAGTGCGTTCCATCTGCGGAGGACGGGTAAGCGACATGCGACTACCAGTCCTGGCTAGTGTCTCAATAGGGGGGACTCTGTTTTTCGTGGGAATCCTATTCATGCTTACTGGTACAGAATTACCAATCTTTAACGACTCAGAAGAAGANATAGANGTTGCATTCTNTGGNTCATCTGGGAATATTTCCTATTCGCAGTCAGGAAACTTGGACAATCTAGGATGGGCTGTATNTGTTTTCGGGGAATACGAAGATGACNACCAAAACGGATACTGGGACNCATGCCCCACAATCCAGGTCTTCCCACAGAACGAGTCGNTGGNGGAAACAGATGGCTCGAATCAGAATAACAGCTTCTACGANCATTGTGNCCCNGGAAACGAAAGGTNCGATTTTCCTTCAATGATTTATGTCGGGCAGATCTGTCATAACCCAACCAACATCTCTACTCCGGATTGCGAGGATGGCATTTACAGTATTGAATCGAACAAGAACGTTAGACTTATCCAAGAATATGGCGAGGAAGAGAAGTCTGCTCTTTCTTACATTATTGACTTAGTTATTTCAGGGGTAAAGGACGGCCGCTCGTTAGCCTGTGGGGGTTTTGCCCTTCTTCTATTAGGGGCATTCTTGAACTTATTAATGAGCAATGAGGTGGAGGTTTCGATCACCAAGAAAGATGGCTCAAAAGCAGAATGGAGGGCCTACGCACTTTCTCAGACAGAACGAGGAAACGATGGATTGCCAAAAGCGTTCAGCAGACACAAGGGAACTAGGGACCTCTACAGCAAGCCAAAGAAAGGCAATGTCCGAGGAGGGGTCCACAAAACCGGGGGCCTTCATTTGTCGGGTTGGACTTCCGAGGATTCTGACAAGGAGTACAAGAAGAAGGTCGAGGACCGCAGAGATCGGTAGTCAGATAATGAATGGAATGAAAATCGCCAGCATTACCAACCCCACAACAATTACGATTGCTCCCCTCAGATACTTGAAGATGGAGTCCAGAACCATTCCGCTGTATGTTTCCCTGTTCTTCCTCACGTATATTGGAGCATAGTCGTCTTCGTCCAATCAATCACCCGTAAATCAACCAGAATCTTCCTCTCTTTGAGAATCCCGTCTTCGGTAATATACGGGGATTGGCTTCATTTTGTGGGAATTGGCACCATGTAATGAAAGGAAAATTTCCATGACCGACTTCTGCCTTTCTGTCCATTGGTCGCTTTGTGGATTTTCCTTCTCTTCCATTGCCCATTCTAGCTCTTCGTATGTCGCCCCCATTTGATCCTCATCAGTCCTCCCGTCATCCCACAAACCATCTGTAGGGGGGGCCTTTTGGATATCCTCCTCAATTCCCAATTCCTTTCCAATTGAATAGACTTCGGTCTTTTTCAGGTCTGCAATGGGAGCAATATCTACCCCGCCATCGCCATATTTAGTAAAGAAACCAACTCCAAAATCTTCTACCTTGTTCCCGGTTCCAACCACTATTCCATTGGCCGAACCCGCTATGGCATAGAGAGTCACCATTCTCAAACGTGCACGGGAATTGGCCAGAACTAGGGAAGAGAGGTTTTGCCCTCCCATCTGCTCAGAGAACGTGTCGAAGGTTGTGGTCAAATCAACATGACGCCCCTCTACATTATCGAAATTTTCTTCGAGCCAAGAGATGTGCATTTTTGCTAGGCCAAATTGCCCTATTTCTTGATGAATTGGCATATTGAGGGCAATTGTTGCGAGGCCCGTCCGTGCAGCAAGTGTCGAAGTAACTGCTGAATCGATTCCTCCCGAAACGCCCACGACTAGGGTTGAGATGCCATTACTGGTTGCATACTCATTGATCCAAGCAGTGATTTCGTCAGCAAGGGACATCCAATTCTGCACATCCTCACCTAAATCAATGACAAGCCACGCCGTATTTCTTGAGCCTCCAATAGTTGTATGGCCATGGAGTTAGGAAACCCGCGACGAGCATTGGTGGGATAACCCACAAAGTCAGTTTCGCCCCTCCAGTGAGAAACACGTCGGTCAAATTCATCGCAGCTTCCATGGAAATCATGGAAATCAATGACATCCCTACGGCGACCCTGAAAGCTTCCTTCAATGCCATCTGAGCAGACAAAATGAAAGTCTCCAAGGCGATTGAGGTCATTATTCCGTTGAACATTGCAAGTGCCATAATCATCATTGTACTCCAACCAGAATCAGTGAATACAAACTGGAAAGCCGCAATAGTACCAAAATCCCCTATACTGCAACCAATTAAGCACCATTTTGTGTTATGTGCAGACTGTTTCCATACGCTCCCGTCCCTCCAATGGAATTCTTCCCCCGAGCCATCTACGGTGTATCCGATTTCCCTAACTTTGCTGGACAATATTTCCCTTGTTGACCCCGAATGCGACACTAGAGCAGTCCCCCTTTCGTGAGACACCTCTGCCGAGGTAACTCCAGATAGTCCTTCTAGGGCATCTCTGACTCTAGAAGCGCAACCGTCGCATGTCATTCCCCCGACATCTAGTGCTATGGTATCGGACACGATGTGGACCCTGTGTTACCCGCCTTTGAACCCTTCCAATATGGGCAAAGAGAACCATGTCCGACCCCCTCAACTTCAAGACGACATCACAGTTCGACCGCTCGATGGTAGTGCCCACGCCGGCAGGTGGACTAGACCCGGTAGCCCTCGAGACCGGCTTAATGAAAATCTGGAGCGACGAGGAGACATTCGCTCAGAGCATCGAGGCGCGTCGTGCCACATCTTCCCCTTTCACCTTCCTGGAGGGTCCACCAACTGCTAATGGTAAGCCAGGAATTCATCACGTAATTTCTCGGCTTTTCAAGGATATGGTCTGTCGATGGAAGACAATGGAGGGGCACGTTGTAGAGCGAAAAGGCGGTTGGGATACGCATGGTCTTCCAGTAGAGATAGAGGTCCAGAAGCAACTGGATCTGATGAGTAACGAAGCAATCGAAAACTTTGGGATGGAAGAATTCAATCAAAAGTGCAAGGAAAGCGTTTGGACCTACGAAGAGGCATGGAGGGAGATGACTGAGAGAATGGCATTTTGGGTGGATATGGATGAACCATACGTCACTTTGCATGACGATTACATCGAATCGGCATGGTGGTCCCTAAAGCAAATGTTCGACAAGGGACTCTTGTTTAGAGGCCACAAGGTTCTGCCATACTGCCCTCAGACTGGTACAAGTTATTCCACGCACGAGGTTTCACTTGGCTACAAAGAGGTGGCAGAGCCCGCTGTTTTCGTAAAATTTAGACTAGAGGGCGACAACGCCTCAATTCTTGCCTGGACAACTACGCCTTGGACTCTTCCCGGCAATGTCGGTTTGGCTGTAGGCCCCGAAGTAACTTACTGCCGCGTCCGAATTACGGAACCGCCATCCAAATCATGGGAGGGTAGGGGGGGAGCAGAGGTAGGCGAAGAGTTGATTCTTGCAAAGGATTTGATTGGGAATGTTCTCCGGAATCAAGCAGAGATAGTTGAGGAATTCCCAGGCTCTAAGTTAGTTGGGAAAGCGTACGAACCTCTTTTCCCCGGTGCAATAGAACGCGGGGACTCGACTACTGCCTGGACCGTAGTAGCCGCCGACTTCGTGACAACCACTGACGGAACTGGCGTGGTCCACACTGCTGTAATGTACGGTGAGGATGACTACAGGCTTGGTATGGAAGTAGGCTTCCCTGCCCAGCACACTGTGGGCATGGACGGAGCCTTTGTGGGCGGAGTACACCAAAATCTCGATGGAAGATACGTAAAGGATTGCGACGATGACATAATCAACCTGTTAGTTGAATCGGGACTCCTTTATCGTGAGCATACATACACCCACGACTACCCCCACTGTTGGCGAACGGACCATCCGCTTCTGTACTACGCAATGGATAGCTGGTTCGTCAGAATGACTGCCGTGCGAGATCAGATATTGTCTCACAACTCCAGTGTTGAGTGGGCACCCGAGTGGACAGGGACAAAACGAATGGGAGAGTGGCTTTCAAACATCAAGGATTGGGCAATAAGCAGAGAGCGTTACTGGGGGACTCCAATACCTGTTTGGATTTGTGAGCAATGCGCTACAGAGCATTGCATAGGGAGCATTGAGGAGATGTCCTCGATGAAGACCGAGAAATCTACGATGCCTCCAGAACTACACAGGCCGTATGTAGACGATGTCCGACTCCGCTGTCCTTCAGAGGACTGTTCTGGAGAGATGGTTAGGGAGCCCTATGTGATGGATTGCTGGTTCGACTCAGGTTGTGCTTCATTTGCTCAGTGGCACTATCCTTTCGAGAATGAGGACAAGTTCGCTGGTTCATTCCCAGTAGATTACATCTGCGAGGCCGTCGATCAGACCAGAGGTTGGTTCTATTCGTTACTAGCGGTAGCAACTACAGTTTTCGATGAACCGTGTTTCCGAAGGTGCCTTTCACTGGGGCATATTCTGGACAAGGAGGGAAAGAAGATGAGCAAATCTCGTGGCAATGTCGTGAATCCCTGGGATCATTTCAACAAAGAGGGCGTCGACTCTATCAGGTGGTACATGACTACTCAGAGCGCCCCATGGTCTCCAACCAACTTCGATCCCAATGGGGTCCGAGAATCCTATGCTAAGATGTTCCTAACTTTGTGGAATGTGTATCGATTCCACTCTGATTATGCATCCCTAGACGGGTTCGATCCCGAAAATAAATCGGGCTTTGTTGAAATTCCAGATAGGAGCCCGTTGGATCGGTGGATTCTTTCGCGTGTCTCGGAAATGGCCGGGGATTATAACGAAAATTTCTACTCCTGGGACTTCCACAAAGCTGGAAGGTCCCTTGAGGACTTCGTAGTGAATGACCTCTCGAACTGGTATGTCAGACGTTCCAGAAGGAGGCTTTGGGACGAAGCCGATAGCACAGATAAGAGGGCGTGTCAGCACACACTGCACGAGGTATTGCTAGTCGTTTGTAGGTTGATGGCCCCGGTATCCCCATTCATGCCTGACAAGATTCACAGGGGGCTGACAGGAAACTCTGTCCATCTTGCCGACTGGCCGGCGGGCTCCTCACTAGTTTCGCCATCCCTCCCCCCCCGGGATGAGGCAGTAGAGGCGGAGATGAATTTGGTAAGGTCACTTGCCGAGTCAGGAAGGAGGATTAGAGTAGAGGGAAACCGGAGACAGAGGTTGCCCTGTAGAACTGGATGGATTGTCGGAGGGCCCGATCTTTCCGACTTCCATGAGATTCTCGCGGAGGAACTCAACGTGGAGAATCTTGAGACAGAGGATGACTTGGATGCATTCCAGAGGATATTTCTCGAACCTAACAGGAAGGCCTTGGGTAAGAAGTGCCGCTCCGACCTTCCTGCTGTCCTAGCGCAACTGGATACTGCTGACCCCGATTCACTCTTACTGGAGATTGAGGCGGGAATTGCCGCTCTAGCTGGATACGAGATCACCATGGATGACATAGACATCAGGAGGACCGAGAAAGAGGGTTACGCAGCGAAGACCCTTTCATTCGAAGAAGGAGACGTCTCCATTGTTCTGGATATGGACCTCGATGCTGATTTGATGTCCAAGGGTCTGGCAAGGGACATCACTCGCAGGGTTCAGGCAAAGCGCAAAGAACTCGATTTGGATGTCGAGTCAACCATCTCGCTGTCTGTTTGGGTCGATGGAATCGAGTTGTCCGATGACGACTGGAACCACGTCCAGAGAGAAACCAGAGCCGGCGAGGCATCTCTCAATTCAGGAAAACCAGATCCGGGTTCCGATTCCTTCGAGGTCGACGGCGCATCAGTTTCATTCTTGATATCTTGATCGATTAGTGGTTGTGGCCAACCATGTACTGGTCTGCTATGGGTTTGTACGAAATTGGAATCAAGAGCTCCACTCCGAAGAGAGGATCAGGATCGGATGAGTCGTGATAGGCAATGAAGGAGCCACCGTCCGGAAGAATCCCCATGCTGGCAAAGTCGAACCTAATGTCATTCCCTGCCCCTGAAGTGGAATCCAGGTCCCCTAGTCCGAGGTAAG
>PBOL01000006.1 GCA_002725315.1 Methanobacteriota archaeon
AGGCGATCTCGTTGATGTGCGAGTGGACTTCTTCCATATCGAACTGTGCAAGCCATTCAACAGCGGCGCCCCAGCCAATGGCCTCTGCAATTCTCGGAGTCCCGGTCTCAAACATTGCATGACCTTCCTGGAAGGTCGAGCCTTCCGTACTCACCCTCTTGATCATTGATCCCCCGGTCATGAATGGGCCCATCTGCTCCATCGCATCCTTCCTAACCAGGAGGCACCCTATCCCCGTAGGTCCGCCCATCTTGTGAGCGGAAATTGCTACGAAGTCGGCCTGGGAATTGTCAAACTCAATCAGTTCGTGGGGAGCCCCCTGGGCGCAATCAAGAAGCACCCTAGCACCGGCTAGATGGGAAATCTCGATTATTCGCTCTATTGGATTTCTGATTCCTAGTACATTGCTTGTATGTACGGCACAAACCAAAGAGGCGTCCTTCGCGGCTATCTCGAATGCGTCCATGTCCAATGAGAAAGACTCAGAATCTATGGGTACGTACCTGACCTCGACGCCTCTCTCCTTGGAGAGTTGCTGCCATGGAACAATGTCAGCATGATGCTCCATCTCTGTAAGGACAATGACATCTCCTTGCGAAAGATTCTCCCTGGCCCAACCAAATGAGACGAGATTGATCGCTTCAGTGGCCCCACTTGTGTATATCATCTGGTCGGGAGAGGTCCCGAAAAAATTCGAGATTACGGCTCTTGCGTTCTCGAGGGCATTTGTTGCCTCATCGGCTAGGGTATGGTTGGCCCTATGGGCATTCGAATTATACTCCTCGTAATACCTAGACATAGAGTCGATGACGCATTTNGGTTTCTGAGATGTCGCAGCGTTATCGAAGTAGACGAGTTTCTTNCCATTTGGAAGCTTCCTACCTAAAATTGGGAAGTCCGACCTAATTGAATCGATGTCCAGGGGCATGCTATTACAAAGGGCCCAGTTGGAGCTGATTTTTCAACTCGTGTATGAAATTCCTGCAATATTTGGACAAAGCCTATCCGATANCACCCCTCTGGAACANCTGATGACTGGCTACTCTGGACAGGAAACGGTCGACAGGCTCGGAAGGAAAGACCTGAATCTAGATGGGTCGATAATCAACCTAGCAGTAGTGGGATCTAGCAGGTTCTACAACTTCGAAGTCTTCGAGAGAATAATGCAGGATTGGGTGGNAAAAAATGGATACCCAGATCTGATAGTTGTTGGAGGGGCAAGTGGGGTCGACTACATGGCAGANAGGTGGGCTGACGCGAACATAGTCCCCATTGCCGTCTTCGCTGAAGAGTGGGACGATCCCTCTAGGACACTACAGGACCAGGGAAGAGCNGAGGCTCCCAATTCACTAACGGAAAAAATCCTGTACTCTGCAACTAACATTCTTGCAATGCCTTCGTCAACTAGTAAATGGACACATGTTGTAATTGAAGAGGCCGAAAAAAGGNGNATACCTGTCGAAGTCAATGAGGTGTGATTTTGTTCATTTGGTGCTCGTGCCGGGATTTGAACCCGGGTCGCCGCCTCGAAAGGGCGGCATGATGGACCGAACTACACCACACGAGCGACGAATTCGCGAGATGCGGCTTTCTCATAATCAGTTCTGTCAATGCTGTACTTCATCTGTGTTGTCAAGACCCTNCCACCATGAACTAATGGGAACGAAGGCCACTATGGAAAGAATTCCGGCTACAATCCAGAAAACNGGATTCTCCAGCATTTGAATGAGTTCTTCGCCCCATACGCCAAGAGCAACAACCTGTAGCCCGAATCGTATACTACGTCCAATTAATCCAGCGAACAGAAAGGTCCTGAGATCCATCCTTCCCGCTCCTGCAATCCATGCGAGAGCCTTGTAGGGTATTGGTGAAACAGCAGCTATGAAAACACCAAAGTCCCCGTATCGACGTGTCAGTTCCTCCAGTTTCCCTCTTGTAGAAGGTTTGGCTAGCCTTTCCATCAGTGGCCTACCACCATACATCCCTATTGCATAACCTCCGAGAGAGCCGATTACACTGGAAATAGTTGCAACCAAGAAGATTGCGAGCAATCGAGAGTTGCTTCCCGCATCCAATACCAGGGGGATAATCATCAGTTCGGGAGGGACTGGTTGGATGGTTGCCTCGGAAGCAGAAACAATTGCGAGGCCCAATAGGCCAAAATCGGCTGCCCATTGGATAACTGAATCGGAATAGCGTTCCAGCATGGGCATTCGTCGAAAGGTGCGAAAATAATCGTTGCTTAGAAAGATGAAGTGGGGATGTAGTAACAGACCTCTAAGCATGTAACCGTTTCGAGAGGCCATGCCGAGAGTGGAAGTACTGGACACTTCGGCCCTACTAAGCTGGAGCGTTGATGCACTAGAGGGTGGCTTTGTTGTCGAGGGGCAGAGAGAAGAAGTCAATAGACTCGCTCCAGACAGGATACTTTCAATCGATGCAGCGCAATTGAATTGGATTTCGCCGTCTATTGACTCAGTAATGGAAGCGNCTGAGATAGCCAAGAAGACAGGGGATCTAGTGGGACTTTCAGAGACCGATCTCAATTTACTGGCGCTGGCTTTGGAGAAGAATGGGAGAATGCACACCGATGACTACAGGTTACAGAACCTTTGCAGTTCGGCTGGATTGGAGTGGTCATCTGTGAATTCAACCGGGATTTCACAGGTTTGGAGTTGGGAAGTGAGATGCCCGGGTTGTGGAGATATGCCAGAAGCGCACAAGAAAACTGTTCCAGCGAGTGAAAATTTCGGCAATTGCAAGAGTTGCGGTTCGGGATTAAGAATCTACAGGAAAAGATAGTCACTCTTGCTCAGAGGCAACACTTTCNGTCATTCCGCCTCGGTCCATGTCGCTCATTGCCTCATTGGCTGAAGACTCACTGAGGGCCTTCTGATACTCTCCCTTCGCCAAACCTACGCTACGGGCCAGTTGGGGTATCTTGTTGGCCCCAAAAAGGAAAATCGCGATTATTGCTAGAATGCCGATCTCTACCGTACCAAGTGCCATGCTATCGGACCCAGGTGCAGGCCGCTCCGTTCAAATGCTTCGGCTGGAAAACCNCTATCCTCCGGAAACTGGAGGGAGGAAAGCGATTTCTGNAGAGTCGGCTAGAGTCGTNTCCATCAGTTCGGTAATTTCCCCATCAATTGCGACCCTCAGACCTTCTCCGATGAACCTNGAAAGGTGAAATTGCTCGGTGAGTTCTGCTAGAGTAGTCCCTTGCTCCAAGGATACTTCAATTTCTCTAGATCCTATCTTCTCAACGAGTGGCCCGAAAAAAAGCATCCTGACCTTGATGGCTCGAATCTGAACGAAGTCATCTCCCATGAGAGGCGGAGGAAGTGGTTTGAAATCAACTCACCTGTCGAATTATTAGCCGTCNATTGGTCCATTGGAATGTTACTATGATTGAGGCAGTGGCCTTTGACTGTGATGGGGTCCTATCTGACAATGGCTCGTCTTGGGAAGCAATACACAGACAATTCGGAACTGAAAACGAGGAGACNCTGCAGAAGTTCCTTGAGGGGGACATTTCCGAAGCAGACTTCGTAGAAGACGACATTCAGAAATGGAGGGAAGNTCAGCAAGAAATTCACAGAGACGACATTATGCGCTGCTACAGTGGAGCCAAGCTGATGGAAGGGGCCAGGGAAGTNGTCGAAGAACTACAAAATCGTGGGGTTTACGTCGCAATAGTGTCATCGGGGGTTGACTTGTTCGTNGGNGCCATAGCGAGTATGCTGAGAGTTGACGATTGGGCATCAAATGGATTCGAATGGNACTCGGAAGGCTGGCTAATTAGAGGTTCNCCAACAAGAGTTTTCTCGCACGCCAAAGGATTGATGGTCGAGAAGCTAATCCGGATAAATGGGTTCAATGATTCTGCAGTAATTTCTGTTGGCGATTCCAGCACGGACCTATCTATGATGGTCGGAGAGTCCAGATTCATTGGATTTAACCCAGCCAGAGAAAGGGCACTGAAGTCCTTCGAGGATGCCAAGGTCCCAATAATTGAAAGCAAGGATCTAAGGGCAATCTGGCCGTATCTTTACCCCAATGAAACAGATTTCTTCACACGAAGTTGATCGATGCAGTGGCAAATGTGTGGAGATTGACTACAGTCAGAATGCATGGTTTCGGTTGGAAGCCGAGCATTCTCTGAAAGTCAGTCTGATCCTGCCATGTGGAGCTGTGCACCATCGTAGTTCCCTTGTGATTACCAACAAAGTGACCGTGGACATGACCTGTGACGAATATATCAGGAATTACTGGNATAACCAGCCTATCCTCCGGCTCTGGTGAAAGAGGNGTCTTGCCCCCCCACGAGGGAGCAAGGTGTCTCCGTTCAAGCATTGCTCGCATCGCCATCTCTGGTTTCGAATAGGTTACAGAACGGAGNGTGGCCACAAAGTCGTCTATNCTCTTTCCATGATAAGAGAGTACTCTGACGCCATGTAGGCTGAAATCACAGGGATTTCCCACGAAAACGGTATTTGAGTAGTCCTGCTGGACCTCAGGGTCCAAAGCAGGCTGTGGCTCAGCTGGCCTGACTGCGTCATGATTTCCTGGAAGCATTACGACATCGACCCAATCGGGGACTTCCTCCAGCATCCTTGCTAGTTCTGAGTATTGCTTGAAGAGATCTTTGATCGTAAGGTGCCTCTCCTGACCCGGATATATTCCGACCCCATCCACCCCATCCCCACTCAAAACAAAGTACTTCACGGTCCTAGCCAAGGGATCGTTGTTGAACCAATGTATCATCTTCTCCCACTGGNAAGTTAGGAACGTCTTACTGCCAAGATGGACATCCGAGAGAAAAGCGGCCGAGACGGCCGAACTAGGTCCTGACTGTGCTTTGGAGTGGTTTCCCAGTGGAGGCTTGTGAATATCGCGAACGAAGAATTTGGTATCCCTCTCCCCAGATAAGAAATTTCCACTAACCCCCACAATTTCATCATTCATCAGGCCNTCCATCGACGGGTGNAGAGGGGATGCATCCGAAGGTGGCTTCAGTATGCAACCTATACGAGTTGTCTCATCTTCTACGTCGAACATCAGGCTGCCACTTCTGGCCCACCTCACTTCGCTCACAAGGCCTACTATGGTGATCTCATAGTCCTTCGAGTTGTGCCTCTGCCTATTCCTCCATGCCTCGGAATTGTTTGTTGGCCTCCTAGGCAGCACCCCCTGAGAGGTCATTATATTGCGAATCTGGGATAGCCTGCTTCTAAAACAGGATTGCATATCGCTCAATGTNCCCTCTGTAGTGGAGTTTCCTGTTATGTCAAAATGTACCTCAATTTCGGAGTCCACATCGCTCGCATTCATTGGGAAGTCTTCGATGCTATATTCTGATGAGCCATGAGGACGCGGTGGCTGGGAAGGTAACTCCTTTGAAACTGGAGCCAGTATCCGGCCAATGGGAGAANGGTCGTCCGATGCTGACAATGTTGCCTGGGACAATTTAGGTGACGGGGTTGTAATCTGCTCGGTTTCATTGGGAACAATTGCTAATAATTCCCCTACTGTGCTGCCATTCAGAAGCCNNACACCNGATGAGTTGGCNGCCTCNATCAATGGCAGAAGGCTGCTTAGTCCCTCGATCTCCTTCCTGGCACTTGCCTGGACTACAAGGCCTGCGTCCGACAAAGTCTGGCAAGTCTCTAGCCAACTTGACGAAGCCATGGGGCCTATGTCTGTCAAGAACGCCCTTGATGGTATCGATTATCTAATCAGGNACGGGTTTCTACTCGTCCCAATCGATTAATGATGCTAGNTCTATCTTTTTCAGAGATTGTGATACCGTTTTCTTCTCCGAACCCCACAAGATTGCCCCCTCCCATTCTTCAGTACCAAATTCCANTTCATCTGNTTCTTGGNCATCCGACTCCCGATTTGACGAAGGGCCCTCACTTAGTGATGTGGCCTCCCTTTCACCCTCTCCGACTCTATCCAATGCCTCAATCGCCAATCGGAGTGCAAANGCCGCAAAAGACCTCTTGTTATCCAAGCGGTCATTNGCCCCAAAGTCCATTCTCCTTACCAGGAAGTAGTCCTCGGCGGTCACCGCAACATGGACTCTGCCAATTTCCTTCCCATCGACAGAACCACTTGGTCCAGCAATTCCAGTAACTGCTATTGACACATTGGAGCCGGACTTGTACCTAGCCCCTCTGGCCATCTGCACGGCTACCTTATGGGAAACCGCTCCTGAATCGCCACTATCGAAGGCGGATTTCTCGACGCCTAGTTCTCTCATCTTTGATTGATTGGAATAGACTACCCATCCTTGCAAAAACCAAGAGCTTGCGCCAGATATATCCGTCAATATTGAAGCAATCAAGCCACCAGTGCAAGACTCTGCTGTAGATATGGTCCAACCTCTCTTACGAAGGCGGTGCGTCAACCTTGACGCTAGGGCCGCAGTCTCTTCGACCACGGAATACTGTCGGGGCATCCACTATTGGACCTTTTTCATGGTAGAAAAGAGGATTTTGGGCGATTTTTGTCAAATTTAGAAGGAATTGGTGGGTCCGGCAGGAATTGAACCTGCGATCTTCGCTTTGTAAGAGCGACGTCATAACCCCTAGACCACGGACCCTAGGAGGTCCGAGGGGCAATGCATTCAAATCCCCTATGGTCAAATAGTCACCCTGGGGGTACGGGAGAAGTGATGGATGATTTGCTCGAGAGGCTGAGAATGGCGGGCCTGCCCCTAGATGATNCCATAAGAGAAGCTATGAAGAGTGTTGATCTTTCAATTTTCACTGAATTTGACTTGGATCCTTTCTGGCATGATAGGCCGGTGCCCTTCCTATTCACCAGTTTTGGGGCAACAAGAACAATTTCCGCCCCCCACATGATTGTCACACTTCTTCATCACCTAGAGATACAAGAGGGTCAGCATACGTTAATTGTGGGGTCAAANGGAGGTTATCTGGCCGCGCTTGTTGATTCAATTGTCGGCCCTAGGGGTGCGATTACGATAATCGAACCACATGATGAAGTGAGGAGGCATACCGAAGAAAGGCTCGAGATTCACCCCTCATCGTCAATGGTCAGGGTTCTTCGGCCAATGGACCTGGAAAGCGATGACGAGATGGAGCGTACGATAGATAGGGTTCTGATAACGGGTGCAGTGAGGAATGTTCCCATGGGAATTGAGCACTTCGTTCAGGATGGTGGCTTCATCCTAGGGCCATTTGGTGGGCCTGTTCACCAGAGGCTAACAAAGAAGGAAAGACAGGGGGATGACTGGTTCGATACGGACCTTGGCGGGGTCNTTTTTGGGCCTATGGACGTAGGCGAGTCGGAGANGGGCGCATTGGATCCGGATTCTCTGGCCGACCATATCGAAGACGCGCTAAACCTAGTTGGCGGTTTGATCGATATCGAACAAGAGACGATGGACAGGGTTTGCGATTTGGTTGAGTCCCTAAGGGAGATGCCAGATGATCTTCCAGAGTTAAACGAGGATTCAACGGAAGATGATGTGATGGAACACCCCGTTGTTGACTTGCTGATGTCTGAGATTGAATGGCTTGGCCCACTGTGGCCGTTTTTCAGCGAATTCCTAGCAATTGAGCTGTCGAGTCCGGGAGCACCTGAGGTNGAGATGGGGGAATTCCTCGGGGGCCATGAGGACCTGGTTCCGTGAATAGCTAATTTACGGCGGGAAGAAGCAATCTAGTCAATGGAACAGAAATTGGGGGNAGATGATCAGAAAGCCTGTGCCTGCTAGTCTTTGGCGGAAACAGCNCCCCTCGCAGNCCTGCCTCAATAACCTCCTGCTTNGATAGATTATCTCGCCCACAATTGGGCCAAACCCCGAGTTCAACGGATGAGTCCCCCATGTAGTCCACTAGGACACATGGAAGGCACTGTAGATCGAGTCTTAGGGCGACTTGGTGNCTATGGTGNCCATCTAAGATTACCCCGGTATTTTTATCGACGACTAGAGGTAGAACATATGCCTTCCANCGATGTGTCATTTTCTCTAATTCGTCAACCTTTTTTGGGATAGTTTGCTCATGCGGGCGCAATATCTCCACTGGCACCAATTCGACCTTCACGGGACGCGCAAGAGCCGTGACTCAATATATCTGCTCCCATTCGTTGAGAAGCAGAGGGGTCAGAATTGAAGGTTGAAATTGGAGAAATCCTTAGCGATGATGACCAAATTGTTCTCGAGAGAATTAGGGAATACGGTAAAGCCTGGATAGTTGGCGGGTGGGTGCGTGATTTTATTTCCGGGAAAGGAACTAGGGGCTATTTAGACATCGCAACCACACTTGAGCCCCATCAAGTGAAGGAAATTTTTCCACGGACAATATTGGTCGGAGAGAAGTATGGAACTGTAATTGTGAGGCTTGATGACGATTCCCACCAAGGATTCTGGGAAGTNACAACTCTTCGAAGCGATGGAGGATATGGTGATGGNAGAAGGCCGGACAACGTCTCATTCGGNGAAGACATTNTGGTTGACCTATCTAGNAGGGACTTCACAATAAATGCAATGGCCATAGACGAAAANGGAAATGTGATTGATATTGATGGCAAGGGATTGGAGGACCTTTCCTCTGGAATCCTTAGAACCGTTGGAGATTCAGCAGAAAGGATATCGGAAGACGGTCTCAGGATTATGAGGGCTTTCAGATTCCTNGATGGTTCAGAAGCAGGAGTGCGCGAATTAGACAGTGGCCTCAGTAGTGCTATCAAATCAAATGTTCACATGCTTGAGAGAGTCTCAAAGGAGAGGATATGGGCAGAGTTGAGAATGATTCTATCTGGAGATAACATAAGGGAAATATTGGAGTCAATGGTCGGTCACGGTATTTTGGATTCTATTCTCCCTGGAATAAAGCATAATTATAATTTGAAGTTTTCAAAAAATCCCAGAGTAAATCTTGCCCTAATTTGCAGTAATGAAGAGGTTGCAGGAAGAGAATTGACAGATTCGCTAAGGAAATACCTAAAGATCTCAAATGATGACTCGTTATCGATAAGTTTCCTACANGACTCAAAAAGCGCCGAGTTGGACTTGTCCCCTAAAAGCATCAGGAGATTCAGGACTTTTTTGCCGGAATACCTACAGAGAGAGTACCTAGCCTTCTACTCGGGATTGGGCAAGGATGCCCATGAAATGGAGGATGCAATAAGCTCCTTGCCACCAAATTCTATTGGGAATTCTCCACTTGTAGATGGGATCTTGCTATCTGAAGTTACGGGACTGGAGCCTGGAAGGCGCCTTGGAAGGCTGAAGGGATGGTTACATAGGAGGCAGATAGAGGATGACCTGACAAGCACTGAACAGGTTCTGCAAATGCTAGACGAGATAGAATGGAAGGATTCTGACCCAGAAAGTTGGAAAAATCTCTCTTGGCCCTGATTATATTTCATTCAGATACTCGATGTATTCTCCCTCATCGAGATGCATGTCCTCATCCCAATCGTGAGGCTTCACAATCATGCACCAACCATCCCCATATGCTTCTTCATTTACGANATCTGGATTATCCTCAACCTCTCCATTCAACTCAACAATCTTGCAAGGGAATGGGGCATTGATAAGGACCCTGTCCTCTACTGTTCTGACTGTAATCATCAAATCATCTACGCCTAGTTCATCTCCCCTGGAAAGAGGGGAGGAGATGGCATCGTCATCATCTCCCTCTTCACTGGCATCGACTTGGAACTCACTGTCGTCCTCTGGCTTGGAAAGTACGACCTTCACAATGTCACCGAATTCGGCCCTGATGAATTCGCTGATTCCAATTTTCACCGTCAACTCTTCCTGTTCTTTCTTTTTGCCGTCATCCAGAAGCTGGACCCAGAGATGGTCAAGGGTATACTTCCGGTCATGAGCAATGCTGAATTCGAAAAATTCGCCGCCGTTCATGTTGATTCCGACCGGCGCCCGGGCAGTCCCTAATTTGAACTATTCGATTTTGGATGCTGCCTTCANCCCGCAATAGATTAACACGTCACTCTCTCTCGCAGATTCGGTAGGATGGAGTTCGCGGAGACCGAAGAACAAGGAATGATCAGGGAGATGGTCAGGGCATTCGCTGAAGAGGAGTTGGCGCCGACATGTCTAGACAGGGACAGGGATCAAAGGGCCCCGCTGGAAGAGTGGGCGTCATTCTGCGAGAATACTGGATTGCAAGGGATTACGATTCCTGATGAATTCGGCGGAAGTCCGGTAGATGANATCACTGAAGCAATAATTGTAGAAGAGTTGGCTAGAGTAGATCCATCCTTCTCGGTAATGTTCTGNGTCCATGTCGGTCTATGCTCGAAGACTATTGCACTTCACGGTAATGACGAGCAGAAGAAGAAGTATCTCACTAGACTGGCAGGAAATGAGATTGGAGCATACTCGCTATCAGAAGCGGGCGCTGGAACCGATGCTGCCGCACTGACATGCAAGGCTAAACTCAGCGATGACGGGTCGCATTACTTACTAAACGGTGAGAAAATGTGGGTCACCAACGGAGAAAGCGCAGACATATACGTNCTCTTCGCAAAAGACATTGAACATCCTGAATTCGGCCAAAAGAGGCATGGTGGCACAACTGCATTCATTGTNGAAAAGGGGTTTTCGGGATTTAGCGTCGGAAAGAAAGAGGACAAGCTTGGAATCCGTTCAAGCGATACTTGCTCACTTCTTCTGGAAGATTGCAAGGTTCCGGTTGAGAACGTACTGAAATCTCCCGGGGAAGGATTCCCAATTGCAATGAATGCCCTGGATAACTCCAGAATAGGCATAGCTGCTCAGGCACTCGGGATTTCACAGGGAGCCTATGAATCAGCGCTAAAATATGCACATGAGAGGACCGCCTTCGGGAAGGCAATAGCCCACCACCAAAGTGTCGGGAACTATCTTGCTGATATGGCGACTAGGACCGAGGCGGCTAGGATGATGGTCTACAAGGCCGCTTGGGCCAAACAGAGACACTACGAAGAGGGAGCACCACGTCATACGAAAGAGGCCAGTATGGCAAAATTGTTCGCAGGAGACACTGCCATGTGGGTCTCGGAGAGGGCGGTTCAGGTTCTGGGCGGTTATGGNTATACTACGGACTTCCCAGTAGAGCGTTTCTTCCGAGATGCNAAAATCACGCAAATCTACGAAGGAACCCAAGAGGTGCAGAGGATTGTTATCAATCGTTCCATTTCGCCACAATGAGTTGATCTAGTGCAAGATTTCCCCATATCGCAAATCAGAGCCTCATTTCCCGGACTGAAGAGAAAGGTGNNGGGGAAAAATGCCATCTTCTTCGATGGACCGGGGGGNAGTCAGGTTCCTGCTTCGGTAGCCGAGGCGATGAAGGATTACCTGTTGAATCAAAATGCCAATACCGGGATGTCGTTTGCGACATCGGTTGAGACGGACCTGTTGATTTCCGAAACCCTTCAGGCATGTGCGGACTTCATCGGTTGTTCGGACCCCACAGAGGTTGTTTTCGGGCAAAACATGACCAGTCTGAACATACAACTTGCTAGTGCCCTAAGCAGGACATGGGGGGCTGATGACGAGGTAGTGGTGACCAGACTGGATCATGACGGAAACGTCAGACCATGGACCCTTGCTGCGGAGTGGTCTGGAGCCAAACTGCGGAAGATAGATGTGAAACAAGAAGATTGCACTTTGGACATGGAGTCCGTAGTTGACTCGATTAANGAGAAAACTGTGCTAGTGGCGATAGGGGCCGCTTCAAATCTATCTGGCTCGGTTAANGATGTGAGACGNATCGTGGAAATCTCGCATGGATTCGGGGCGGAGGTGGTCGTGGATGCAGTCCATTTCGCACCCCACTCCCTAATTGACGTAGGGAGCATGGGTTGTGACTACCTGCTCTGCTCNCCCTACAAGTTCTTTGGCCCNCATCAGGGATTGTTATGGGGCAAGGGACAAAGGATGGCCAATATCCCCGTGGCAAAGCTAAGGGTATCATCGGAAGAAATGCCATTCAGATGGATGACAGGGACTCAGAGCCACGAAGGTATGGCAGGNACCAAGGCAGCTATTGACCACATAGCATGGATTGGGCGAGAGATATCCGGAGANGAGGGCTTGCCAAGACGTGAGGCCCTGAAACTGGCATTTGAGGGGATTGAAAAACACGAAGATGGCCTATGCNTGAGGATGATTGAAGGTTTGTTGGAAGTAGATGATTTGAGAATCTGGGGGATCACCGATCCTGATAGGATCTCTGAGAGGGCCCCTACGATTTCTTTCACGCATCCTAAATTNAATCCGTCCGAGATTGGTCTGATGTTGGCAGAGAGAGGGATTTTCGTCTGGGCGGGAAATTTCTACGCACTTGAATTGACAGAAGCCCTGGGTTTGGAACCTGAAGGNGTTCTGAGAGCCGGAGTACTCCACTACAACACCATGGACGAGGTAGATGGTTTTGTTGCGGCTGTTGCAGACATCCTAAGTGACTAACTCATTCAACCCACTGATATCTTCTCTGNCCCTCGAGATCTCCCTCTTTTCCGATTGCTACTAGAGCAAACTCAGACTTTGGCTTGACAACTGATCTCTTCCTCTTCCCCTTATGGAGCGCCTCATAGACGGTCTTGTTTATCGCATGACGAGTAGATAGCCTATCGAAGAGATGGAATCGGGAAGCGATCTCCCTCCACTGTGGCTGCACGATGCCCTCGAAGACCTTGGCCTTGGCACCAGAGCCNTAACCGCAAAGGCCTATCCTCTTGGACTCCATTTCNGTGTTATCCAGGTAGTCAGATTCCATGGCAGACATCAATGCTAGGAAGATGGATCCGGTGTACTGATTGCCAATTAGGCTCGACGCTCGCTGAGCCTTCTCTATCCTTTGCTCTACGAAGGTCCGAAATTCGTTTGTCTTTGAAATGAGCCTCCTATAGGAGTCGTTTGCCTTCTCGAATTCCTCAATTCCTTCGGGGGTATCGGGGAAATTCGATGGAAGTGGCTCGGGCCCTATCTCCTCAGTGATTTTTTCCCAAATTGGCAGATTCCTTCGATCGTGCCGGAAAACGTCAGGGAACATCCTCTTCCCTTGGAAGGCATAAGGCAGATGGACAATAATCCGNCTCCATTGATTGGTCAGAATCTCGTCTTCATCCGGGTCGTATCTTTCTTCAACGATAGCCTTGGAACGGAAATCGATGAAGGCTTGCTTAACTGACTCAGAATAGCAGCGATTTGAGAACTGNCCATCGAAAACCGGAGTATCTTTGTGAATCATTAGCTTCTCATTTTCGAACAAAACGTCGTTCTTCTTGCTCGAACGAGGGATGAACTTGAGGATTCTCTCGGCNAGATTAGCAGTAATACTTGCTCCCGATTCCTCGGCTAGCTCTAGGACATTTTCCACCACCGTCCTAGTCTCAACTTCTCGTCTGGGTTTGAAGAAATCGTGGACTGGCATAGTAGAAACCCCCCATATGTCGGGNATTGCGAGAAGCCTGGGATTGTGACGAATTAGAATCGCTCCCCCTCCCGCTCCTTGTGTGTACTCGCCCGATGATCCGAGATCGTACTTTGCATTGTCAGCGAAGACTACTATGCCAACTCTATGGCGCTTCTCGCCCCCCCTGGCTACCCAGTCCAAGGTATTGTGCATTGCATCAACAGCGCCTATGCAGGCAAATGTCATGTCCACAACGTCGCAGTTCCTGAAGCAATTATCTCCGAACTTTGCGGAGTATCTCTGTTCGAGCATGTCCATGATGTAGGTTGCAGTTGGCTTAGCGCCATCGAGAGCAGACTCTGTTCCAAGGTATATTCGCCCTATTGAAGACGGATCCAAAGAGTTCCTATCGATTAGGCGCGATACGGCATTGGCTCCCATGGTTGCCGTATCCTCGTGTACATCGGGAATTGCCATGGCCTCAAGTCCGAGTCCTTTGTTGAGTTTCCCGTAATCGGCTCCTCGGAACTCTGCGAAGTCCTGCATCGCGAAAAACAACCTGGGGAAATGCAGGGCAATGTCATCGATACCTACCTCAGACATCACAATTCCTCGACCTCCCGCAATTGGACTACATTATGAGTCCTATGCTAGCAATAAATCGAAAGAATGCGATTCCGTTCTCAACTAAGTTGAGCCAACAAGCTGATTCATTGCATCACGAAGTTCTGTTTTGCTCGACAGGTGTTGGGAGACTGGTTCAATGACCTCAGAAAGGCCGCTTGCTATGGCTATCTTTGCATCTAGGGGNTGGATGGAACCATTGGAGACTGCTTCAATAAATTCAGAAATTTCACCCCAATCTGAAGGATTACCATATTTTGGATCTGGAGTTACAGTGATTGAGCCGAGTTTTGGTAGGACGATATGCTGTGCGATTTCGAAGACTGGCGAGTTGGGGTTTCCGACTTCCAAGAAAGCCTTGCGCATTTTGGCCAAAACAGAGTCTGGGTCGTCGTCTAATAGAATTGCATTTCCAGGATCTGACTTGGACATCTTGTGATCAAATGAGTCCATCCTCCCCCCNGGTCCTTTCAGTCCGGACAGCATTGGCGTGTGAATGCATGTTGCCTTAGCCCAGTCGTACTTGTCGGCAACCTCACNCATGTACATGTGCGCCTTTCTTTGGTCCATTCCACCAAATGCTATGTCTACTTCAAGCTCAAAGATGTCTGCAGCCTGAAGGGCGGGATAATAGAACGCTGATAGGTCGTGATCCGATGAGTCCTCGTCCCGCCCCATTATGCTAAACGTTCTTCTGACTCGGGATAGACTCATGTTCTTTGAGCACCTTAGGACTCTCTCCCAATACTTTCCAGAGTCCATTAATTCGGAGGCTCGCAAGAATCTGAGATTTCCGGCTCCTTCGCCCTCGGGTGGGTTTCCAAGAAGTGCCCTAAAGACCTCTGCGAGATACTCCCCTGCTAGTGATATCTTGTCCATATCGCGATCGAATTTGTCGTTCACCCATGCATGCCAATCTGCTAGAAGAATAATTACATTGACTCCCTCATCTAGCATGTTTCGAATTGTTTCGGCCAGAATCACGTACCCTAAGTGGGCCTTTCCACTTGGCTCTAGGCCGATATAAGCCACGATCTGCTTATCTCCACCATGGCTCAACCCACCTGTCAAGACCGATTCGAGATGGTCTANTCCAATAACTTCCTGGCAACCAGAAAACATGCGCTCAATGATATCTTTGGATTCTTTTTCCAAACCAGAAAGAGGCTCTTCACTCATCTTCACCACTAGCCGAACAGTTTGTTCAGTTTTTCGGCTCGACCGGCGGCCTTTGTGTTTTCATTGGCCTCCAATAGTGCCTCAATCTCCTCAATCATCGATATTGCCTGTTTTCTTTGGTCTTCTGAAATGCTATCTGACATCTCCATGAAATGCCTCGATGCGGAAATTGCTGACTTCGCCTTTGCTGCTTTCTTGGCCCACTCCTTTGCCTTGTCGCCTCTCTGCTTTGAGTTGTAACCAGTTGATCTGTCCAAGAATAAGGTCCAGCGCTTCCTGTCGTCCATTGCTGATTTCATCGCTTCCGGGTTATCGAAGTCTGGCGGAACGTTGGTAACATCGACAATTAGGGCCCCATTCTGGTAACTTGCCTCAATCGAGGTCATGACGCCATGGCTTGCAGAGAAAGATTCCTTGGATGTTTCCTCGACAGTGTCAAAGAANTCCTCGGCTAATTTGGCTAATCCGCCACTTTCTCCCACTTCCTTAACCAGTCCTCTTCGTACGTCAAATCTCTCCATCGTTCCTCCGAATGATAGGTTCCACTTCAATACTGCCTGTTCAAATCATCAGCACAACAGTAGAATTGCTAAACTGTCCGAGCCTTTCGGGAGTCCATGAAGAGCAGGGTGGCGTGTGTCGTCTGTGCCTTTCTTCTCCTATCTTTTTCGCAATCGGCATATGCCCAATCGGCGGTAAATATAACGAATATTGTNTCATTGGGGGATGGGGATTTGGGGATCGAAGGTGCTGCCATCTCGCCAGATGGAAAATTGGTAATCGCNTATGGAGAAGAGTCGGNTGTGTTCGTAATGAATTCAACATCCCCGGGGGAATATTCGGAAATCTATTGGAACAACAGCGATGCACTGGTTGACGCAGGTTTCCACCCAAATGGTCAGACAGCATTTATCGTTGGAGAAAATGGAGCCATCCTGAGATACATCAGAGAAATGAATTCGGTAGAGGAGGCTGCGGACGAATTGTATTTCGGGCAAACTGACCTAAGGGCAATTTCCTGGAAAGACGATGGAACNTGGGCATATGTCGGAGGAGAAGATGGGTGGGTTTGGAGAGTAAGNGGGATTGATGGAGGAGGTTCTGAGGTCATCCCCCTAGAAGGGAGGGGGGACAGTGACGTGAATGGAATTTCGTGTCTTTCAGGAGCAAAAGTCTGCGTAATTGGTTCCAGTGTTGATGGAATTGGGGTAATCGATGGGGAGCATGCCATTCACTGGATTGGGGGGGTNGGATATCCATGGATAGATGTTGTTTGCCCTACGGGNTCCGCCTACGAGTGTGTGGCAATCTCTACAGACAGAACGATTGGNATTGTTAGCGTAAACGTTTACGAACCGGAAAAATCCAAAGTTTACGAAAACGATATTGTGAAGCTCCAAAGCATAGACGGGAAATTCAACGGGATTGAGATTCAATCAGATGGGAGATCACTAATCTCTATGGCTCCTTTCGAGATAATTGAGCACGATCTGGACAATAGGGTTTCNTTTCCATGGTTGGAAAATGAGGATGTGGTGGAGTTCGATCCTTTAATCTCGAACGACAGAGTAGTTTCTACATGGAGTACTGGGTTTGGCACTGGTTGGATAGTAACAAGTACCGGGAAAGTCATGGATTTTTCACCGAAGGAGGGCGAGGAGCGTGGGGGAGTTCTTACTATCTGGATCGGAATTATCGTCTTCGGCGGTGCAGCGTTACTGACNCTCAGCCTAATTGCTAGTTCGTCAAAGACATTGAGCAATTGGGTTTCAATTGCCATAGGCAGTGAAGAAGAGAAGGTTAGGGCCAAGAGAGAGAGGCGGCGCAAGGGACGTAGGAAGTAAGGGCATACTTAGATATGAAAGGGCCTCGCGAATAACTGAGAGAATGGCGTACGAGGCATTGGACTTCTATGACATTGATTCGCTGCTGAGCGACGAAGAACGAATGATTCGTGACATGGTAAGGGAATGGGTTGATGACAAAATCATCCCCAATATAGANGAAGCNTGCAGAGACGGGGTTTTCCCGGACGANTGGCGCAAGGACATAGGGGAAATGGGAATTCTCGGGGCGCCCCTGAAGGGTTACGGTTGTCCTGGCCTTTCTTACGTCGCCTATGGCGTGATTTGCCAGGAGTTGGAGAGAGGCGACAGCGGNGTAAGATCATTCGCTAGCGTACAAGGATCCCTAGCAATGTATCCAATCTGGGACTTTGGCAGTGAAGAGCAGAAGGAGCATTACCTGCCAAAAATGGCCACAGGAGAATGGGTTGGGTGTTTTGGCCTTACTGAACCGGATTATGGCTCGAACCCGGGCGATATGATTACCAAGGCGGAGGACAAGGGAAGCCACTTCCTCCTAAACGGGGCGAAGATGTGGATTACAAATGGCACNATTGCCGATTTAGCAGTAGTTTGGGCTAAACTAGATGGGGAGATTAGGGGTTTCATAGTGGAAAAGGGAGACCCTGGTTTCAGTGCCCCTGAGATGACTGGTAAGCACTCACTCAAAGCGAGTGTGACCAGCGAATTGGTCTTCCAGGACTGTGAGATTCCAAAGGACAGGATTCTGCCAGACGTAAAGGGNCTTAGGGGACCATTCAGTTGCCTGAACAATGCTCGATTTGGNATCTCGTGGGGTGCGATAGGAGCCGCACAGTCTTGCTTCAGTTCTGCTAAAGAGTACGCTCTGAGTCGTATACAGTTTGGCCATCCCATAGCCTCGTTCCAGTTGGTACAGAACAAGCTTTCTTGGATGCTAAGGGAGATAACAAAGGGCCAATTGCTAGCATATCATCTGGGAAAGAAGAAAGACGATGGCACATGGATTCCTGAACAGATTTCCCTAGCCAAGATGAACAATGTGGACATCGCTCTGGANATCGCCAGGATGGCAAGGGACATTCACGGAGCAAATGGAATTCTGGATGAGTACCCAGTAATGAGGCACATGGCTAACCTCGAGTCAGTCAAGACCTATGAGGGGACTCATGATATCCACAATCTAATACTTGGAAGGCACATTACGGGAATTCAGGCATTCACCCGAGAGGCATAGTCCCCCTAGGGTGGCCTCGCTGCGAATCTTGATAGAGGGTTTTCTCCTCGTAGCGCCATGTCGATTGCGGTACTGGTAAAGCAAGTACCGGATACCACCTCAAAGATTTCCATTGCTAACGGCAGAGTTGACGAGTCTTCTGTCAGTAAGTGGGCAATTAGCCCCTACGATGAATACGCCCTGGAGGCTGCATTGCAATTGAAAGAGTCTGGTTTTGGGAGCCTGATTGCGATTACTTGTGGTCCGGCTCGTTCTGCCAAGTGCCTAACTGATGCGGCGGCGGTTGGAGCAGACGAGTTGATTCATGTAATTGTAGAAGNAAATCTGGACAGCACGCAGATTCAGGCACTTCTTTCTGCTGCGATTTCCCACTCTGGCGCGGAAGTGGTCCTATGTGGTAAGCAAGCCGCGGATACCAATAGCGGCTCCACGGGGCCGGGGGTAGCGAAAATTATGGGAGCGGCATGCGTAGGGGTCGTCTCAGAGGTTTCTTCGGAGGGAGATGCGTTGTTAGCGACTAGGTCTGTATCCTCTGGACTAGAGAAGGTTAGCGTGCATCCACCTTGTGTCATCACCTTTGACAAAGGTGTTTCCGAGCTAAGAAGGCCAAATGTCAGGGGCATAATGATGGCAAAGAAGAAAGAGGTCCAGGTGCTAACTCCAGATGAACTAGNGNTTCCGTTGGAGGATTCGGCCGTTTCAATCGAGTCTCACTCACCTCCGCCCGAAAAGCCGCCTGGTCAGATATTCGAAGGGGCCGATTCTGTTCCTGGGGTAGTTGGAAAGCTTCGTGACGAGGCCAATGTAATCTGAGGNGATGGCATGGATGTAACTGTAATTGCAGAAGTTTCAGATGGATCATTGCATCCAGTTACTGCGCAGCTTGTCGGGGCGGCATTATCGGTCGGGGGTAGCCCNACTGTTCTCTGTCCCGGTGGCTTGGGGACCTCGGAGGCATCAACTATCACTGGAGTTTCGAAGGTCATTTCCGTGGAAGGTGACTGCTTCAAGGCATATGACCCAGGTGCTTGGTCCGAGGCACTGGAGGCTCTCACGGAGGGAGAGTTGGTTCTGGCTTCTGCATCTCCCTCTGGACGGGAATTGGCGGCTTCAATTGGNGCCATCAAGGGCATTCCCGTTTTGCAGGATGCGACTGGAATTGAATCCGGGTTTACAATTACGAGGCCTATATACTCTGGAAAGGCCATAGAGAAAAGCAACATNTCGTCCCCTTGTGTGATTTCTCTGAGAGCCAATTCTTTCGAAGACCCCGGGAGGGATGGGAGTGCCGAAGTCAGTACAGTAAATCAGAGCGGAAATCTGAAGATTTCGATCAAGGAAGCACTATCTAAAGCGAACGAAAGGCTAGATGTTTCCGAGGCAAATGTGGTAATTTCGGGAGGGAGGGGGATGGGTGATCCCTCGAACTTCGAGCACCTATACGAGATTTCTGAGATTGTCGGTGCTGCGGTTGGGGCTAGCAGAGCGGCAGTGGACACATGGGAGGANATCCCACATAGCATGCAAGTGGGACAGACCGGTAAAACTGTGACTCCGAGCCTGTATATCGCAGTGGGAATTAGCGGGGCAATACAGCACTTAGCAGGGATGAGGACTAGCAAGTACATTGTGGCCATCAACAAGGACCCCGATGCACCGATTTTCGGGGTAGCCGACTATGGAATAGTAGCGACTTGGGAGGAGGCATTGCCGGTACTGAAGNCCGAACTTAGCAATCTCCTGTCAAACTGATGCTTGCTCTTTCGCAGAGTCGGCCCTGACCTTCTCGATTCTGCTGAGGTACTCCTCCGAAATCCCTCCTGTNACATAGACTCCATCAAAACAAGAGCAGTCGAAATTTGCTAGTTTTNCATTNCCAGCCCCTAAGCAAGCCTCAACGAGATCATCCAATTTCTGNTAGATTATCCAGTCGGCTCCGATTGCGGAGCAAATCTCCTCAGTTGTTCTGCCATATGCCACATACTCAGACCTAGCTGGCATGTCTATCCCATACACATTAGGGTGGATAATCGGAGGGGAGGATGAGGCGAAGAGTACCCGTGAGGCACCTGCCTCNCTCGCCATTTGCACTATTCTTCGGGATGTGTTTCCTCTGACGATGCTGTCATCGACAATTAAGACNGCCTTGCCNCTGAATTCCTCGTCAATTGTATTCAGTTTCTTTCGAACTGAGTCCTTCCTAATCTTCTGCCCTGGCATAATGAATGTTCGGCCAATGTAGCGATTCTTCACAAAGCCCTCCCTGTAGGGTACTCCGAGCTCATTGGCCAAGCCCAAAGCGGCAATTCTTCCGCTGTCTGGGACTGGAATAACGGCATCAATTCCATGTTCTGGTAGCTTTTTACTAATTGACTTCGCTAATGCTCTTCCCATCCGCAGACGCGCCATGTGGACTGAAATTCCGTCAATTTCTGAGTCAGGTCTGGCAAAGTAAACATGTTCGAAAACACAGGGAGTTAGCGCAGGATTGGAATGGCACACCTTTGTTTGGAATTCCCCGTTCATTCGGATTACAATTGCCTCGCCCGGAAGGACGTCTCTTTCTGGCTCAAACCCGAGGGCCTTGCACGCCACACTTTCTGATGCTATCAGCCTCTCCGTGAATCCATCCAATTCGTTCTTTCCAATAAAGAGAGGCCTGATCCCATTTGGATCGCGGAAAGCGACAAGCCCCCAACCAGTAATGAGGCAAACTACGCTGTAACTGCCTTCTGCTCTAAGGTGCGTCCTCTCAACTGCTCGGAAAATATCACCTTCAGAGAGTGCATCCATCCCCCCGGGCCTTCCATTCACTGATCGTTGAATTTCTGCAGCGAACAAATTGAGAAGAGCCTCCGAGTCAGAGCTGGTGTTTATCCTCCTATGGTCATACTCCAATAGGCCAGAAATGATGTCGGACGTATTGTTTAGATTGCCATTATGGGCAAGGCTGACGCCAAANGGNGTGTTTGTATAGAAAGGCTGGGCCTCATCAGATGAGCTGGATCCCGCAGTAGGATATCGCACGTGCCCTATGCCCATTGAACCGTGGAGTTTCTCCATGTGCCTCTCTCTAAAAACGTCCCTAACAAGGCCATTTGCCCTTCGATGGCAAATGTTCCGGGAGTCACTGGTAACTATGCCAGCAGCGTCTTGACCCCTATGCTGCAGAACTAGGAGCGCATCATACAACGNGCTGGCTATCTGTGTTCCCGGAAAACCAACAATTCCGATGATGCCGCACATCGGATACCAGTTGACGGTAAGCAACTGGGACTTAGTGGTTTTCTGAAAGAGTTCACTTCTTCTGCCACATNGTTCGGCTTCTCTTATTCCATCTAAACTTCCTAATTCTGGATGTGGCACCNTATCCGCAACTAGCGCACTGGCCCTTCTGCTTGTGGTATGAGTGGCGTCCACAGCGTCTGCACCTGATGTGTGTTGACTTCTGCCTCTTTCCCATACTTGGAGTTCCCTTTGACATACTGCACACCCCTAGGACGACGCGGCCACCGGCCGACTTGTTATGAGGGTTATCCAAAGCAAGGAGTAAATTGATTTNCGAAAGGGAATCATGAATTCCTATGTTTGGGACTTCCTCATGGACAATATTACTCGAGACAAATAGTAAGCCAAGGCTACCAATGAAAGTGGAAGTAATGCAAATAATCCGGTTACTGCATCGACAGACGATTCGCGAATCGAAACTGATGCCGGATCATCGGAAGTACTTGAAGAAATCAAGGTGGCTAGAATAAATGCTGAAATGCATGCAATGAGGGGGTAGAAGGGGCGGTAGTACCTATTCAAAGTGGAGAAAATATGNGTGATGAAGAATAGTGATGAAATTGCAATTCCTCCNGAAAAGGAGGAGACGATATCGCTAAACTCGANTTCCAACTTACTCGCCCCCNATTCTCCTTACAAGTATTGTCTGCACCAGTTTTTCCTCTTCTTCCGATAGTGGAGCCGATTCGCCGTCTATCGAAGAGCCCCTCTCCGACAGCAAGATTCCAGCAATGAATGGCAAAATCCCAACCGCGAAACCGAATATAGCAGAAATGCCTTCGATCGCCTGAGAAGAGTCCAGCTCACTTAGAATGGGGATGGCAAGAATACAAGANGCGCCGATTGAAATCCAACCAAAGGTGATANCGAGTGNGTTAGAGTCNCCATAGTTCGGAGAGCCGCGAAGTATCATCATTGTTCCAACAGNTGCACAAAACAACCAGGGAAATGATGAGACAAGTGAATCAATAATCTCTGACTCGGGAGNAGGGAACTCCAGAGAAGGTATNAGGGGAAATAACAATCCTAGGCCCAGTATTGGAAATCCAAAGTTGGCTCGCTTGAATGAGGGGCCCATTCGGTGCATACTGACGCCCATAAATATCAAAATTATAGAAGTCCAAAAGACCCAAAGAGGGTCAAGAATTTGCATCGCAGTGTCACCGTCCGTGGCCTTGGGCTTGATGACGGATTCATGTTGTTTTTCGTTGAACGAACAAAGATGNGCGCAATTATTTGCGCTCGACTAGTTTCATATACGGGCCATTGGTGGCTCGCCGCGCACAAGTTGCGAGGTGACAGCATGGTAAAGATGCCAAGGAAGGTAATGAGATACAGCCCATCTGCTGGCAAGCACACCGAGCATACCGTTNAAAGGGTCAAGAAGAGGCGCGCGAGTGAGCTCAAATGGGGACAGAGGAGATTCCGTAGGGTAACCTCGGGATATCGTGGATTCCCAAGGCCGAAGCCATCTGGCGAGAAGCCGACAAAAAGGGTCAATCTAGTCTACAGGTGCACCGAAACTGGAAAGGCACACTCGCCCAAGGGGAAGAGAGCTAGAAAGTTCGAACTTGTGGACAACTGAAGGAGAAGATATCGTGGNTGGGAGATTCCTAAAGGTCAGCTGNCGCGACTGCGGAAACGAATGTACAATTTTTGACAGGGCCTCGACTTCAGTCACCTGCTCGATTTGTGGATCTACTCTGGCGGAGCCATCCGGCGGAATGGCAAACCTNACCGGATGCACCGTAGTTGAAGTTCTGAACTAGAGAGGCAGCATCTTGATTGAGGAAGCAGACAACTGGCCAGAAGAAGGCGAGTTGGTCGTCTGCTCCGTGAAGAGTGTCAAGGAGAACGGGGCATACCTAACTCTGGATTCTTTTCCCGGCAAGGAGGGCTTTGTTTTCATAGGAGAAATTGCCACCGGCTGGGTAAGAAATATCAGGACCCATATCAGGGAAGGGCAGCGAGTGGTGGCCAAGGTCATTGGAGTAAGTCTCGAGAGGGAAAGTATCACTCTATCCATAAAATCGGTATCTGAAGAAAGGAGGAGAGGGGCACTACAGTCCTGGAAGAACGAGCAGAGGGCATCCCAGATAATGAGGGTGGCAGCGGAAAGAGTAGGGTGGGACGAATCCAAGACCGAGTCAATATCAGATGAGATGCGGGGGTCTTTCGGCTCCCTCTATGGTGCACTGGAAGAGTGCGCAATCAGTGAGTCTGCACTATCAGATGCTGGATTTCAGGGCCCTTGGATGAAAACAGTAACAGAGTTGGCCGTTGAGAANATAGTCCCCCCATTTGTTGAAATCAGGGGAGTTTTCGAAATCAAGGTATGGGGGCCAGAGGGNGTTAATGCGATTCGAGATGCTTTAATCTCTGCAGAATCCTGTGCAGAAGATAATGAGGATGTCAGCCTAACTTGCCACTATGATGGTGCACCAAATTACAGGGTCGACATCCGAGCGCCCGATTACCCGTCCGCTGAGACTGTCTGGGAAGCAGCGCAGAATGCTGCTGAACAAAGCATTTCGTCGGTGGAAGGTTCGATTGCGATAGAACGCCTTTGAGAGAGCCCTTACTAGGACGATAGTTCATTTACCCATTGGATGGGCTCTGGTCGAACACCATGGCAAGGACGAGATTGCAGCGATGCAAAGACTGCCGGAGTTTCGGACTGGGGGATAAGTGCACGGAGTGCGGCGGTTCCATGGAGGCTGTTGCCCCACTGAAATTCTCCCCCGAAGACCCCCAAGGTGCCCGGAGAAGGAAAAGGGTCGATGCTGGTAGCAAGGAGTGGGTCAAGTCATTACCAAGTGCCAGGGAGGAGGATGAGGGATGAACAGGACAACAATTCACTGGCTAGAAGGCGAGACGATGCCAGAGAATTGCACGATCATTGAGGCTGTTCCCGGAGTAGGGAACGTGGGGAAGATTGTGATTGACGGGTTGGTTGAAAAGCNCCCTTCGAGAACATTAGGGTGGATAATCCACCCTGACTTCCCACCCCATGCTAGACTGGACGAAGAGGGGTTGATTCGCCCACCAAGATTGGAATTGAAGTCGATAATTATTCCAAACGGCGANACTTTGGTCGGAATCACTGGCCTAATGCAACCGATGACTGCGGCTGGTCAGTTCGAGGTTTCCGAGACGATTCTGGGGCTAGCATNGGATTCAGCTTCACCTAGGCTGCTAGTACTAGCCGGATTAGCTTCCGGTCCTGAAGAGCGTTCCATCCATGTCATATGCGCCAATGCCAAATACAGAACGGAGCTTGAATCGGGCGACATTTCCGTCTCAAGGGACCAGCCTAATAGCGGGATGATTGGAATTGCTGGAATGGTCCTTTCGCTATCCGCTATCAAAGGGGTAAATGCGGCCGGCATCATTGCTGATACGGTGGGAACTAGTTGTGATGTCCTAGCAGCAGATAGAATGGCGAAATGGATAGAGCAGGCATTTGATATCCCTCTCGAACTTGACCTAGATACTACAAAAGATACTGCATCGAGATTGATGAGTGAGATTGAGCCATCCGGAGGGATAGGCGATCTGCTGAATGATGAAGAAGCCGAAGTATCGGCCGATTTCTATGTTTGAGANTTAGCAAGGCAGGGCTAATTACTCAGTATGCCCAATGCCACATCGGGAATTTCCAGACCAGCGTCTTCGAACACTTGTTCAANTGTGTAGTATTCCCTCTTGAGACGGGCCCNGGTGCTGACGATTTTCCACGCNGAATTCTTTCCNATTCCAGGGATTGCCTCGAGTTGCTGTTGAGTGNCATGGTTGACATCGAGGCCTAATTCGACTCCAGATAAACTCCTACTCCCATGCCCGGTAACCATGACGTCTGAACGCGATTCAAGAGGAATCCTGTATCTTACTCCGACTAGGATTGGATAGGCGCCTATCTGCCTGCCAAACGAAATTCCAGAGGAGCCGTGAATCAGCGGATCTCTGAATGCCCCATCGGTCACCTGGTTTGGCCTCCTGATTCTGTCTTCGTGGGATTCCCACCAAATATCTTTGAGTATTGTTCCGACGGGGAACATTTCTTCCAGAAGAGGAGTGTCGATCTCCTCTCTTACGGCCTTCTTGAAATCCTTGAAGATGCCTTTTGGGACCTTTTGGAAACCCTGCCCCTCAACTTGCCTGATGTTAATCCTACGAAGCCACAGGCCCTCTCCTCTGATTTTCCTTAGTAGTTCCATGTTCGAAGAATATGTGTATTCAGACTCTCCATTCAACCCGGCTATGAAGTTCAATCCTGGAAGGAGTCTAGGAAGCCCCCTTTCTCCTCTTTCCCTACCGAATTCATTTATCATCCGAACTGCTTCCATTAGCTGCTCAGGATCGCAATTCAACCAGTTCTCGCGATGGACCTTCGGGTCAGCCGATTCGAGGCCGAATGACAGTACTGCACCATCGGAAAGGGTTTCCACCAGAGTCTTTGCAATCTCCCTGGAAGGTTCCATGTTTTCCGCAATTATCGAGGGGTTTGCATTGTCCACATGCAATATTTCGACTCTTTCATCTTCTCTTATTTGGTACAATAATTCCGATATGGGCCCAGGATCTGGAACGGGGTACTCCATTTCTTTCACGCCCTCTGCTTTGTATGTGAAAATGTCAGTTGCACCTCCAATCCTGAAATTTCTTACTCCTGCATCTAGGGCGTGTTTTACCTCCCTGATCACATCACTTTCTTCCCTCCAGATTGGGGCTCCTTTCTTTGGCTCAATGCAGAACTTACAACCCCTCTTGAAGCGAACACAACCCTGGTAGAGTTCGACTTCGTAGGTTAGGGGGCCAGGCGAACCATCTGGAGAGAATATATCCGGATGATTAGTGATTGCTTTCGAATTGGCCCCAAATAATGCCCATTTTCCCCATTGCAGTTGGTCTCTCTTTCTGTTCTGCCAACCTCCAGTATCCAAGTAGTGATTCAGAGTTGCATCGACGTCCTGAACAGTACAGAACAGTGATTCCCTTAGTGGGGTCCATCCGGAATAGCGCCACTGCCTTATTGCCCAACCCCCACAAAGAACCGGGGTTCCTCTGGGTATCTCCGTAAGTAAGCCGTCTAGTTCCCTTTGGCTAACCGGGGTTCCTCTGGCATACTTCCCGGGTACCACTGCCCCTGCTAGGATTACGACGCCATCGATTTCCGCGGGTATTGGCGATTCTCCCTTTATTCGTGCAATCCTTATCTGGTCTATTGTGATGTAATCGTAATCTATTCGATGCTCTTCTAGGACCCCGCAGATGTATCGGATGTGAAAACCGACATAATTCGGAACGCCGAATGCCGCTGGCTCGTCCTCATAGCCGTCGATAACTAGCCAGCCTGACATTCCCCTCGGCACTTGGAAGGTGGTTGGTGACTTCAGATTGCTTATCTGCGCCTTCGTCCCTTGCTCCGACTTCGGCCTTGTGAGTTTGACTCCTCGACAGATATTCGCCGACCCATGAATTCGGTATTGTTCAATGCCTTGATTGCCTTCTTTGCATCATCCTTGCTTGACAATGTAACGAATGCAAAACCCTTGGGGCGATTCCTTTCTTTATCCATGGCCAAATGGACATCCTTCAATTTTCCATGTGTGGAGAATGCTTTCCTCAGGTCATCCTCTGTTGCGTCATAGGATATCCCTCCCACGAATAGTTTCACGCCTAGTTCGCCCTGAGCCTTCTCCCTAGCTATCTTGATTTTCTCCCTTTCCTTGGCTAGATCTTCCCTATCTGCATTTCCTGATTCGACTTTCGCCATGCAATCTCTGCAACGAATCGGCTTTCCCGGAGTAGGTTTGAAAGGGACCTGGGTCGAGTCACCGCATAGCGTACATTCAGTTGGGAACATCTCCCTCTGCTGCCTTCCGCCACTTCTGGGGGATTGTGATCTTCTGGCCGAAGCCGGTATTTCATGGCTCCAACCTCGTCTATGATCTGCAACGGGAGAGAGGTATGGGCGAGCTCCGTCATGGCCAAGCATAGACTCGGCCTCTTCCGACCACCTCTGACCGGGACGATTCAGGCTTTGCAGGTCAGATCCTTTTGGAATCTCGAAACCGTGCCCAAATCCGTTTGAGAGGGCTCTGAAACCCCTGTAGTCGCATCGAGGGCATTCTACATTGAAGTCTGGTGTCTTTTCGCTAGCAACTAGATCTGCCCCGCACGGTGGACAGGCTGCATGGAGGACCCCTAGATTGGAGTCCCCCTTGGTAGTGGCCTTCAACATCGGCTCGACATTGATCACTTTGGCCCTGACGATATCGCGCTTCCTCATGGCGTCCCCAGCCGATGGGATGAAACGATCCACTATCTCGGAAACGTAGATGTCAGCGAACAACTTCAGTGCTGGAACTGCTCTGTGTCCACCCTCGTTCGTCTCTATGTGCAATACTCGTATCTCGGCAGTCTTCTCATTGAGTCTGTTCACTTCGCCGATGAGGAAATCCCCCATCTTTGGCGTATTTATTGGAGGGGCATAGGACTCTACGGAAATTACCCCAGAGTGGCTAACAAGCTTGCCGGATAGTATGGCAACTGCATCGTTCCCAGTGACATGAACCCCATTTCCAAACTCTGAACCTGGGGTAAAATCAATCGCGGAACCGGGAGTTACGTGGTCACCGACCGAAGCAGCCATCGGCCCGCGGACCGGAAGACCCCCTATGAACGGTCCGGCAAAGTTTCTCTACGCTCGGGGGGGATTAGGCGCCAAAATGCTGCTCTGGTCTTGCCTCTCTTCTTGTCATGATGAGGATACATGGCAGGAATCGCAAAATCAGCCTCCCCGTACCTATCAACCACCCACCCCCTTTCGTGAAAATATGGCTCTATGTGACTTGCCTCAGAACTATGCATGATATGAGCAGTCACGCCGAAAGAAAGGATTTCTTCAATGAACGGCCTATCGGCCCTTGGGGACTGTCGGCCCCAAGGTGGATTGGAAATTACGACATCAGCAGAGCCTAGGTCTACCTTATCACTGCCAATTGTGACTCTAATTATGTCCACAGAATCTTCCAATCCCAATGACATTGAATTGGACTTGGCTACATCACATGCCATCTCGTCGGCCTCGACCAAGATTGCTCTTGAAGCACCCAAAGAAAGAGAGCCGAGGCCAAGAATGCCATTCCCAGCCCCCAAGTCGACAACAGTGCATCCATCAAATAGGTCTCCGAATGCGGATATATCGAACAGCCATCGAGAAGCCAAGTCGCCACCTGTAGCATACTGCTCTAGTTCCACAGATGGTGAAGAGATCTGTTCGAGTCCGGATAGCATCATCGCCAGTCCCTTGACCCTCATGCTTTCCGAAAGTCCGCTCCGCCTAAGAACCAATTCAGAGCGTCGGACTTACTTGGAGTCACTGATAGTTCAAATACTCCCGATTCAGATACTCTGTTGAGCCCAATGTCCGATATGCTGTCCTTCGGTCTTCTATTCACCTTGGTAATCCTGGTATTCCTCTTGTCCTATGTCCTTTCTCTATTGAAATCAATCCAACAAGAGTCGGCAATGATTCGTGACCAAGCAGTCCAGATTCATACGCAAGGAGAAGTTCAGAAAGAGGCGATTGGAAATCTGGATTTCTCTGTCAAACCGGAAGTCATCACGGCTGGAATAGCCGCTAGTGGAGAGACTCTCAAAGGGGCAGTGGCAGGGACGATGAAAGATCTGAAGATAGCAGAAGATATCGGAACCATCCGTAGTTCGGCAGACTCTGTGGCTAGCGAGGTAGCGGAGATTCAGAAGATATTTCTCGACAAGCAAGCTGCTGCTGGCTGGGCCGAGATAGAATTAGAGAGAATTCTCAAGGACTCCTTCGCAAATGTCAGCATCAGGAAGAAGATATCCAAACTCGATAGGATTCCCGATGCAAGTCTGAAACTCTCAGATGGCAGGATTCTTTGCATTGACTCGAAATTCCCAGTCAAGGCATTCAAGGACACTCTGTCAGTTTCAGAAGGAGGCGAGGGGGATGAGGACGGTAGAACCAGGGTCAACAGAAAGAAATCATTCCTCGAAGCGGTCAAGGGGCATATCGCCAAAGTGGAGGCCGATTATATCAGGCCCGAGTTAGGCACTACAGATATCGCATACCTATACATTGCATCAGAGAGGATTTACGACTACATGATCGCTCCCGATAACCAAGAAGAGTCGGCACTGATTAGGGATGCGGCTAGCAGAGGAGTGGTCGTCTGCTCACCTAACACTCTGATTGCCAATATGCATCTCCTCCATATTGCCGAGAGGGCTATGGGAATCGCTGAGAAATCAGATGAAATTATCAAAGGCCATACACGTCTTAGAAACGATCTAAATAACCTGCATTCTGTTTGGGGGACCCTCAGCACACAAATTAGCAATTCTTACGCCAATCGCACTAAGCTTCAGGAGTCGATGGAGTCTCTCGAAAGGGCTTTGGACTCTCTGGAGAGTCTGGACCTGGGTGGAGATGAAGACTGAGTGCTTCTTCCGAAGGGCATGGTCGACTGGATCTCTAACGATTATCACCCAGTCGTCGATATGCCCGAAGAATATACGATCCTCGACCTAAGTGGAGGGTCATGGGGGCGTCCGGAGACTGAGTTCAGCATCGGCAAGTACGACGAAGTGCGGCCCAACTTGTACAATACGGAGCTATTCGCAGGGGAGAGGAACGTGCACATGGGAATAGACATAGGGGGCCCGGCGGGAACACCATGCATGGCATTCATGGATGGTGAGATATCTCACTTCGGCTACAATCCTGCGGCAGGAGACTATGGCAATGTTGTCATCACCAAGCACGAGATTGGCGGTGCCCTAGTTTGGGCCTTGTATGGCCACCTAGATGCTGCCTCGATCGAAGGCAAGAGAATAGGTCAGAAAATTGAGGCGGGAGAGGTGATTGCTTGGTTCGGTGACTTCGATGAGAATGGTGGCTGGGAACCCCACCTGCACTTCCAGCTCTCCCTCATAGAGCCCAAGACCCATGACCTCCCCGGAGTAGTGGCTTCTGAGGACAGAGAGCAGGCACTGAGGGATT